>DATGXZ010000072.1:0-9904 GCA_035298445.1 Flavobacterium sp. | reverse complement strand
GTCGTGTAGTAGTTAGCGACATACGATTTAATCGCAGCCGCCGTTCCGCCCGCAGCCGAGGCCGATACCAGAGTAGTGCGGCGTCCGATGGTGTTCTTCCACGTTACCAGAGGCTGCAGTTTGGCCATCCAGGCATCGTGGCAGATAATGAGCATGTTGCCCTCTTCCGTCAGCGGCGAGAAAACCGAGAGGTAGTTCAGGAACTGCCGCGCATAAATCTTGTCGAAATCGGCGTCTACGGTTGCCGGCGGCGGTGTAGACAACGCATTCGTCGTGTCGGTGCCGTTAGTGAACACCTTGACTTTGATCTGGCTGTACACCCGAAGCACCTTCGTCACGGGATTGTATTGGAAGGGGGAGACATGCACCGCCATTCCGCGGTAGTCGCGCATGATATAGGGCGTCTTCAGTGTGATAGGGTTGGCCGGGAAGAAGGCATCCCGCTGGTAGGTATAGCCGAAAGGATACGGCACGTCGTCAGGGTTGACCGTACGTTTGAGGTTACCTTTAGACGGAAGCAGGGTGATATTCGGTAAGTCAACATATTGCGCATCCAGGATCACCGCATCCATCGCCGCCGTTCCCGGGATGATCACCGAGGTCGTGAAACGCGGCAGGTCAGGCACACCGGCTTCCAGCATCGGGCTGAGGTTCTTCGCCTTGATCCGTACCGCCTGCGGATACCGCTTGTCGCCCGGCACGAGTTGGTACTGGTTCAGTTGCACGGTGAATTCCGTTTCCGAAGGGGTGGCATTGTCAAGGCGTACCTGGTTCACCTGGGCATACACATTCGAAACAAGGACCAACAAGGTCCCAATGAGTAGTTGTTTTTTCATAGCAGTAGATAGAAAGGCAATCGACACGCGACCGCAGGCGAAAGATAACATTTTATTGGCAAAATAAAAACACAGACAGTTGATTTACAGCAAATATGCGGCGGTAAACGGAAAATGTCCTACTAAAAAGGGTAGGAGGGTGCGGAAAAGGTACTTTAGGAGTTTTGAGTTTTGGGTGTTGGTGTTGAGTTGTAGCGGTTCACGCGAGAAAGGTAGGGTTTGGGGTTGAGCGTTAGGTTTATAGTTAGTAATTGACAATTGATAATGAGGATAAAAGTCCCATCCTAGCCTTAATACTTCGCTTCTCAAAACAAACCCAACCCCCAAAATGGGTAGTTTTTCTCGCGTGAACACCCAAAACCCAAAACTCAAAACCCAAAACTCAAAACTCAAAACTTCTCCCTCCTAATCCCCAACTTCTTCATCTTACTAATTAACGTCGTCGGTGGCAGCCCCAATATATCCGCTGCGCAGTCCTTCCCGAAAATCTTGCCGTTGCAGCGTTTCAGCACCTTTTCGATATAGTCACGTTCATTTTCCTCAAACGTCTTCAGGCGCGCGTCGTCCGCCTCCGCGTTCAACTGTGCGTTTTTCGGCAGGAAAACCTGCCGGATCAGGGCCGTTTTCGAAAGGATCGCCGCCCGTTCCAGTATGTGCTCCAGTTCCCGGATATTACCCGGGAAGTGATAGACCATCAGCGTTTGCAGCGCCCCACTGCCAATACCCTGTAGTTTTTTGCCCAGTTTCTTTTCAAACTTCTGCAGGAAATGCGACACGAGCAGCGGAAGGTCGTCCAGGCGTTCCCGCAGCGGCGGTAAATGAATCGGGAAGACATTCAGTCGAAAATACAGGTCCGATCGAAAGCGGCCCTCCGCGACTTCCACTTCCAGGTCGCGGTTCGTCGCCGCAATGATGCGCACATTCGTCGAAATCACCTTGTTTCCGCCCAGGCGTTCGATTTCGCGTTCCTGCAGCGCCCGCAGCAACTTGCTTTGCAGGTCGAGTGGTAGTTCCCCAATCTCGTCCAGGAATAGCGTGCTGTCGTTCGCCAGCTCGAATTTGCCAATCCGCCGCTCGATGGCACCCGTAAAGGCACCCCGCTCATGGCCAAACAGTTCGCTTTCGATCAACTGCGCAGGCATGGCAGCACAGTTGATTTTGATGAGCGGCTTTTTACTGCGCGGCGACGCATTGTGGATGGCCCGTGCGAAAAGTTCCTTGCCAGTGCCTGTTTCGCCCAATAGTAATACCGTGCTGTCGGTACGCGCCACAACATCCGTTTTTTCGAACGCATCCTGCAGGCTTTCCGACTGCCCGATGATCTCCTCGAAATTATAGATGTTCTTCACTTCCTGCTGGAGGTAGTTGTTCTCCGCTTCCAGCATCTTCTGTAACCGATCGATTTGGTAGAAGGCGAGGCGGTTGTCAAGGCTCAGCGACAATTGGGCGCTGACGCTGCCTATAAACGTAAGATGGCTCACGTTGAACACATTGGAATAGCGTGACCCGACGATCAGGTACGCCTTTCGCTCGTTTTCAAGTGCCAGAGGAAAGAGCAGTAACGAGGCAACCCGGAGTTTCCGATGAAGGATTCTCAGGTACGGCTGGGTAACGATCAGGTCAGCGAAATCCCCGCTTTCGATCAGGGTTGGGGTGGTGTAGGCCTGCAGAAACTGACGGGCGTAACCGTTGAGTTGTTCGGCGTTCAGGCCGCTGTCGCCCGCCTTAGCGGAAAGCGGCCGCACGAGAAAGTCATCACCCTCTTTCTCGGCATAGTAATGAAACGGCGCGCCTTCGGTTTTCTCGTCCAGGATCCGGATATAGGCGATGTCACAATCGGCCACCTTAGAGATGTGCCGCGTGATTGACCGAAGTACCTCACTGTAATTACGTCCCGAAAGAACCGCATTATTCACGTCGATCTGCAACTGCTTCTCCACGTCCCGTTGCTGCAATTCATAGTTCGCCTTCACATTTGCAACGGCAATCGACAGGCTGTGAACGACCGAGCGGAAGAATGTAAACTGCTCCGGCCGGAAATGCGGCTCCTCGACCGCATACAACACAAAAAGGCCAATCGGCTCATCGTTCGCTTTCAGGCTCAGGGCCAACGCCTCGCGAAAGTGTTTTCCGTCATGCGTCTGAAGTCCGTGGGGGTAATCGGGGAATTGCGTCGAAACTGCCGCCACATCAAACACGCTCAGGCCGCCAGCCGCTTCCGCCTCCCGCATCATCCATTCAATTGGCGAACCCGCGTGCGGCAAACCGCAATAAAGATTGGCCAGGTTATACGGCCGACGTTCCGCCTTGTTTACCCAGTCGACATGCGTAGAGCCCTCCCGGTCAAGGATATACAAACCGTAATGGTCGAACGCGAACAAGGGTTGCAACGCCTCCTGCACCAACTGCAGCAGGTCTTCACCCGAGGTAACCGACGCAATCCGCTCTGTAATCCGCAGCAGGTGGGTTTTTTCAATCTCCCGATCCGAGATTTCATTATAGGCAAGGATGTTGCTCACCGCCGTCGACAAATGGTTGGAAATGTTCTCCAGCAACGGTATCCGGCTCCGATCAACAGGATCCGACTCCCGGAAGTTGATGATAAACATTCCTAATATCCGACCACCCGACCGAAGCAGGTTCATAAGGCCATGATGATATCCCTGTTCGGCCATCATCCGTACGAACGCCCCATCGTGATAGGAGGAAAAATCATCGTAATACCGGAAGAAATACTGGTGTCCCGACTGCTGTATCTGGCCCACGATCATTTCCATCACCGAACCCGCCAGCGGTATTCCTTCAGGTTCATACAGGTCGCTTTTATGGATAAAGTGGTTGACGTCCGACAGGGTCAGCGTGGCATCATACTGCGCATAGTCATAATAGCCCTGCTTGCTGTTAAATAAGACGATACCCGCATCAAAGAAATGGAAATACGCCCGGATGTCGTGGAACAGGATATCATACAATTGGTTTTTCGTCCGCACATCGGCGATTTTCTCACTGATTTGAAGCAAAAGCGTTTTCTCAGTATCGCGAACCGCCAGTTCCTCCCGTCGCAACAGGTTAGAAACCGCCAGTGCCAGTTGCGAGGCCACGTTTTTGAAAAGCCTTGTAGGAAGGTCGTCATAGATACCCTCGGTTTTCGACATCAGGCAAACCGCGCCGATTTTCTTTCCGTTGGCGACCAGTGGACTGCTGATGACGGTTTTCAGGCCTTGGTTAAGTCCGCACCGCATCCGCTCACAGACAGGAGTACCATCGGCAAAGCGAACCTGCTCCTCAAGTTGGGTAATGGCCACATCCTCCTGCAACCACCAGCACATCGGATGCGACTCGCTCAGCCGCCAGGGTTCCGCCGTCTCATGTGGTGGCGCGGCTTCGGCTGATTGGCCATAGCCACCCGTACGGTCAAGTAGCTCGTAAACCAGGTCGCGTTCTTCGTTTATAATGAAAACACCCGCCCAGTCAAACGCATACACCTGTGCCACCTGGTCGGATAAGAGGGCAAAAACATCTTCCCGGCTTGTAAGAGTCGAAATCTTCTCTGAGATCGAAAGCAAGACTGCGCTTTCTTTTTCCTTTCGCAGCAGTTTTTCATCTGAAAGAACATTGGCGACGGCCACTGAGATAATCTGCCCGATTTCCTCAAAAAGCGGGAAAAAGGCCGGTGAATAGCGATTATAGTCCACCGAATCAAAGTAGAGCGCGCCCAACACCTGTCCGTGTAACCGTAATGGAGTGAACATAAACTGTCGTAGTCCGCCGTCATACATCGCCTGGGCAAAGGGGTGTCCGCCGGCAATGAAATCATCGATGGTAAGCAGTCCCGTCTCCTTGAGTGCGCGCTCCACGAACGGGTCTAGCTCCAGATACCGGTCGTAACCCTGGCGGTAGAGTAGGCTCGCCGCTTCCGAGTCGTGGTAGTTGTCGGTATTCGTCCAGTCCGTCCAGCGCCTGCCGTCTTCATCCAATACAACGATAGCCGAATCGTCCATCGGGATCAAAGCCCCGACACTCGAAAAAATAGCCGTAAAAAGTTCCTGTCGGTTTTTCGTTCGTGCCATCGCCTGGCTGATGCCGAGCAGCGCGGCGTTCACACTGTTTTCATCCCAGGTAGGGATAAATGTAGACGCATAAAGAGAGGGATCGTTGGAGTGCATGGGGTAGGGTAGAGCGCGAGAGCAAGTCGTTGGTTATCAATTCCAAATGTACTAAAGATTCAGTACGATATTTCGTAGTAGACATTCAAAAAATACGATATATCGTAATAATGGTTAACATTTATTTATGTTAACATTCTGATTAATAGAATGTTAAATGTATGGCACGGGAATTGTTTAATAGGGGTCGAAAAAAAGTTAGACAAACACAATGCGCCAGAGTACGAAGGAGTAGACCCTAAACCGATATGCCCATCATATGAACATAGCCATTCTTGGTCCCGGAAACATGGGCATCGCACTCGCGACGATGTGGGCACGTCGCGGACACCACATTTCCTTTTCACTCTCTAACAATCCTGCAAAGATGCGGCAACTACTCGAACTGGTAGAAAATGCCGCCTTTCTGCCACTCGCCGCCGCCGTCACGGAGGCCGATGTGGTGGTACTTTGCCTTCAATATGACGGACTGGATGATATTTACGAGCATAAAGAACGTTTCGAAGGGAAGCTGGTCATCACCTGTATGAACGACCTCAAGCCCGATCTGAGCGGAAACACCATCGGATTGAAAACGGGCCGCACCCTGTCGGTAGCGGAAGAGATTCAGGCCTTGATCACAAACGCCTTCGTCGTGGAAGCCTTTACCACCGTGTTCGCCGTCAACATCCGGAGCCTCAAAAGGGCCAGGAGCAAAGAGAAGGGCACTGTTTTCTATTGCACCGATCATGCTGATAAAGTCCCCGTCGTAGAGAAGCTGATCGACGACCTGGGCTACCGTGCCACCAATGCCGGAAAATTGAAGAACGCACGCACACTTGAAACCCTCGGTACTATCTGGTACCAACTCGCCGTCATCAGCAGCGCCTATCCCAACCATGAACTACAAATTGTAAAACACTAAAATCCCATACAAATGAAAACAAAATGGCAAACCCGAATCGGCTGGGCTTAACCGCCGCACTGAGTCTCATGTTCATCTGGAGCGCATCCACAAAACTACCCATCACAGCCGCCTCCACCGAACTCTCTACCTCCTTAGGCATCACGCCTGACGACTTTGTGCTCATTGGCATCGTAGAAATTGTTTCGCTCCTGCTCTTCATCATCCCACGAACCGGCATACTGGGCACACTGCTGCTTGCCGCCTACCTCGGGGGTGCCATTGCTACACACCTTGAGCACAATGAATCGATTGTATTCCCGTGCCTCGTGCAGGCCATCGTCTGGATCACCGCCTTCCTTCGGTTCCCTGAACTCTACCAACGACTGCTCGGTACCGCCACAACCCGCTAATACACACTTATGGAATTCCGCGAATTTACACACCAACGCATCTTCTCAAACGGCGTCCGCCTACACCTGCGCGTCGCCGGAACCGGCAAACCCATACTACTCGTACACGGCTGGCTCGGCACCTCCTATACCTGGCGTAAAATAGCGCCACTTTTGGTAGCTGCCGGCTATCAGGTTATCTGCCCCGATATGAGAGGGTACGGCGACAGTGACAAGCCCCTCACAGGATACGACGGCTTGACCCTCGTAGAAGACCTACGGGCGATTATCGCCCAACTCGGCATTACCGAGAAAGTACAGGTCGTGGGATGGGACATGGGCGCACTGCCTACCTTCCTCTTCGCCGCACACTATCCCAACGAAGTCGCATCGATCACGTATCTCGACGAGCCCCTCCCCAGTGTCAACCTTCACGAACTGACCACCTTCAAAAAAGAAAACTACGGAGGCTATTGGCATTTCGGTTTCAACTCCGCGACCGATCTGCCCGAACTGCTCATCCACGGCAAAGAGCGCGAATTCTGGAATTACCTCTATTCCATCATGCTCTACAACCCCGAGGCGGTGTCAGAAGAAGACAAAGATGAATACATGCGCACCTATGCCGCCGCCGGAGGCATCCGGGGTAGCGTCGGGTGGTATAAAGAAGCCCTAACCACCACCGACCAGTTTGCCCGCTTCCTCCAAAAAGAAAAGCTTACAGTGCCCGTTTTGGCATTGGGTGGACAATTCGGGAGTCCGTATACCTACACCCAACTCGCCCCTTATTGCCAGCAGATCACCGGAGGCATCATTCCAGAATGCGGCCACATGGTAGCAGAAGAGCAGCCCGAACGCCTATTCGAGCAGTTACTCCCCTTCTTCCAGGCACATCAAAACGCGTAACCCAATGAAACTCCTAGAAAACCTCCAGGCCACTGACCCCAACGCACCCATCGTACTGCTGTTCGGCGGAAATCCCGTACGACGGCATGCTGTCCTGCAACTGCTTTCGACCGTGGGCGACCTGCATGCGGTGGGGGTCTTGAGCGAGCAGGAGGGATACGACCAGATCACCTCGCTGTCGCGGTTAAACATTATTCTAATCGGTGGCCGCTACGACGACGAGCAACGAAAACGTATTAAGGCGTTTGCCCGTGAACACTTTCCTGATGTGCGGTTTACCGAACCCGGCGTCGAATATCCCTACGACGACCACCTCATTCGTACCGACATCCGGAAAAAGCTCGGATGGTAACTCCGAACAGCCCGTCCAGCAATCCATCCACAAAGACAAAACAAACAAATCCACATTACTAATCTAAAATCACAATCATGAAAAAAACAATTCTCGCCTTCGCCTGTTTAGCCGTCACACAGATCGGATGGTGCCAAAAACCCAGCCCCGCACTTCTCAACCCCACCAATCACACCCTCGTGCTGATCGACCATGAAGGGCAGATGGCCTTCGCTACCAAAAGCGTCGACCCTATACAACTCCGCAACAACACCGGACTCGTAGCAGGCGCGTCCAAAATCTTCAACGTCCCAACTGTCGTCACCACCGTAGCAGAAAGATCCTTCAGCGGGCCCGTCTTTCCTGAGATATTGGAGTTCTATCCCAACACCGCCGACTACATCGACCGCACCACTATGAACACCTGGGAAGACGTAAACGCCTTCAAGGCCATTACCGGCAAAGGAAAAAAGAAGATTGTGTTAGCCGGACTCTGGACAAGCGTCTGCATCGTCGGGCCCGCCCTCTCCGCATTGAGCGACGGATATGAAGTATACGTTATCACCGATGCCTGTGGCGACATTTCTCCCGAAGCCCACAACCAGGCCATCACCCGCATGGTACAGGCCGGAGCCAAACCGATTACCGCCCTCCAGTACCTGCTCGAACTGCAAAGAGACTGGGCCCGTAAAGAAACCTACGTTCCCGTCAACGACCTCGCACAACGATTCGGTGGCGGCTATGGTATCGGCATCCAGTATGCCCGGCAAATGCTCAAACACTAAACATTCCTTATTCCACTGCGGTGTCACGCATCGCAGTGGATTTCAAATCCAACAGACATGAACAGAAGCACTACACTACTCGCAGCATTCCTGCTGTCGTGGGCGATGGTGGCCCAGCAGAAAGCCGAGCTCATTTTCGTAAACGCCAGAATCTACACCCTCGACGCCCAAAACCACGTCTACGAATCGATGGCGGTCGGCGGCGGTAAAGTGTTGAAAGTCGGCACCAACAAAGAGTCCCTGCGACTCAAGACCCGCACCTCCCGGATCATCGACGCTAAAGGAAAAGCCATCATACCCGGCATATTCGACTCCCATCTCCACGTCATCAGGGGCGGCCGTTTTTACAACACCGAACTGCGATGGGACGGCGTCACTTCACTCAAAGTCGCGCTCAATCGGTTGAAAGAACAGGCAGCACGCACACCAAGAGGGCAGTGGGTACGCGTCGTGGGAGGATGGAGCGCCTACCAGTTCGACGAGAAACGCCTTCCTACACTCGACGAAATCAACCAGGCAACAGGGGATGTTCCGACCTTCGTCTTACACCTTTACGGGCATGCCTACCTGAACAAAGCCGGTTTGAAAGCACTCAACATTACCGCCGAAACCCCGTCACCCCCGGGCGGCCTGATTGAGAAAGACGTAAACGGCAACCCAACCGGACTTCTGGTAGCCGAACCCAACGCCTTTCTGCTGTATGCCACGCTGGCGAAACTACCCGAACTCACACCCGAAGAAAAGCGCAACTCTACCCAACGTTACATGACCGAACTCAATCGCTTTGGCATCACTTCCGTAATGGATGCCGGCGGCGGATTCCAGAATTATCCCGATGACTACGGCACCACGGGAGAACTTTGTATCGAAGACGGACTCACCGTTCGGATTCCCTACTTTCTCTTTGCCCAAAAAGGAGGGAGGGAATACGACGATTATTCAAACTGGATCCGAACCGTAGAAATTGGCGCCGGTTGCGATCATGAAGACGGAAGCCATTCACATGACCAAACGAAAGGACTCGACTATTATGTGCAGGGAGGCGGGGAGAACATCGTGGCAGCCGCCGCCGACTTCGAGAACTTCGACAAGCCCCGGCCTGAACTGTCGCCCAACATGGAGGAACAACTGAAGAAAGTATTGTCACTCCTGGTCAAAAACCGTTGGCCTTTCCGCATCCACGCCACATACAACGAAAGCATCACCCGTTTTCTCAACGTCATCGAATCGGTCAACGCCGAAACGCCCCTTAACGGACTCGTATGGTTCTTCGACCACGCCGAGACCATTTCCGAAGAAAACCTGGCACGTGTGCAGAAACTGGGCGGTGGAATCGCCATACAACACCGCATGGCCTTCCAGGGCGAAAGCTTCATAAAGCGATACGGTAAGAAAGCAGCCGAACACACGCCACCGGTGAAAAAGATGGTTGAACTCGGTATTCCGGTAGGGATGGGAAGCGACGGCACCCGCGTTAGCTCCTACAACCCATGGATTGGCCTGTATTGGCTGGTAACTGGAAAAACGGTAGGCGGAACCCACTACATGGCCGATGACAATCAGGTAGACCGCATCACCGCACTGCGCCTCTACACACAGGGAAGC
>DATGXZ010000071.1:0-3981 GCA_035298445.1 Flavobacterium sp. | reverse complement strand
GGTCTCCGGCACCCTGGAATTGCACGAAAAGCTCGAAGAGCGCATCGCGGCATTCAAGAAAACGGAGCGGGCGCTGCCTACCTGGCCGGGTGCACTCATGACGGCCGATTGCGACGGTTGGTACCACTATACTTTTACAGGCGTCACGTCGGTTAACGTGGTGTTCAACAATGGCTCAGGAGGCAGCGGAAACCAGACGGCTGATTTGGTTGTTCAAACAGACGCCTGGTACGATGTCACATCGGCATCGTGGGTAAACGGCCCCACATCCGGTGCCTCGTGTCTCACCATCGCACCTTCGGGCGGGACGTTCTCCGTCGGCGATACCGTAAACGTTACCCTTACGGCTACTGACAACGACAGCCAGCCCCAGATTTATTATACCGTTGATGGATCTACACCCACAGACGCATCGACAGCAGTCGCCAGCGGATTCCAACTGCCGATCTCGACGACCACTACGCTCAAAGCATTTGCAAAAGATATGGGAGGAAATGCCTCGCCGGTGAAGACGGAAACGTACCAATTTACCCAACAAACCGGATTCACTGTTTACTTCAAACCACCGGCGGGTTGGCCTACACCGAAAATTTACTATTGGGATGTGCAGCCATCCAATGCATTGCCATCGGTTACCTGGCCGGGCGTTGCGATGACCGCTGCCACCGGTGGATGGTATTCCTTTACATTCACGGGTGTAACCTCCGTCAACCTTATTTTCAATAACGGAAATGGCGGTGTCGGCGTGAACCAAACGGCTGACATAACGGGCATTACCTCCGAGTTATGGTACGACTGGACACTCGGTCCGCTGGGCAATCCAGAATTTACATCGACGCCGCGCATCACACTTTTCCCCAATCCGTCGAATGGTACGGTCCGGATCCAATCAGACCGTATCATTTCACGGATAACGCTGTATGACCTACAGGGACGGAAGGTTTCGGAGCAACAACCGGAGTCAGGCACCTTCAATATCCAATCGCTGGCGGAAGGTACCTACATCGCACGGTTACAGTTAGCGGATGGAACGGTTGTAAGTCGATATGTAATTCGTCGAAACTAAACGGCAGTCCTAAAAAAAGAGATGGGGGAAGCGCTGTTGCAAAGCAATGATGCGCGCCTCCAATGTTTCACGAAAACGGCGATGTGTGTCACTTTCGGGATGGAACGAACGGTGTGCGAGTCCCTTCCGTATAGCATCCACTTCCTCCATGATGGGAAGTGACTCCGGAGCGATCCAGGCGTCGGCAAACCGCTCCCATATATAGGATAGGGCCAGTTCGTTGGGATGCAACAGATCCGGGGCGTAAAACCGGTAGTCGCGCAGTTCATCCATCATCAATTCATACGACGGAAAATACGACGCATGCATTGCATCCGATAACGCCTCATGGAGTCCGGCAATGAGATGGGCTTTACTCCGCTGGTTTTCCACAAAACCATCCTTGATATGGCGCACCGGTGATATGGTGAAAAGGATGTGGGCTTCGGGGCGCAACTGCCGGATATGGGTCATCATCGCCCTAACGGATGTGGCGACCTCTTCTACCGAACGTAGCTCTTTTGTAAAGTCGCGTTGGGGTACCTTGTGGCAATTCGCTACCAACGTATCAGTCGCCGTATGGCGGTACACCCACGCCGTACCCAGGGTGATGATTACATGTGACGCGTCTGCAACACGGTTCCTAAGGAGGGAAACGGCGTCATTCAAAGACGAAAGCACCGCTTCTTTCGGACCGCTCAAATCGGAGTGGGCATCAAAGCAATGCCACCGTTCGTCGTGGAAAAAAAGGTCCGAGTCGGTGAATTTTTTGTCGGAAACGGCAAAACGAAGGACTTTTTCAATCGCATCCGGGCTGAACAGTATCCCAAACGGGTTGACCGTGTGCCGAAACCCGAAATAGTCGAACTTCTCGGCCATGTGGACGGCGAAACACGAACCCAGCGAGACCATCCGTCCCTCATAGTCGATCCGCGGCGCACCTGAAAGTTTCGGGAGACGTGTGAGCAGTTCCATTTACGGAAGGAATCCGGCCGCGGCTTCCAGCGCCTGCGGAATACCCAAAACGTCTTTTCCTCCTGCGGTTGCGAAGAACGGTTGTCCGCCGCCACCACCTTGGATGTGTTTTGCCAATTCGCGCACAATCGCACCAGCATTCAGGTTCTTTTCGGTCGCGACGTCCTTGGAGATATATACCGTCAACATGGGCTTGTCATCGGCTGCTGTGGCCAACACAAGGAAGAGGTCATTCCCGAGTTGTCCGAGTTCATACGCCAGGTCTTTCGCCCCCGCCGGGTCCAGATCCACCTGCTTCGCCAGAAAGCGCACGCCGTTCACCGTTTTCAGTTCGGTGGCAAGTTCGCCCTTAAGGTTCCGCGCTTTCTCTTTCAGGAGTTGCTCTACCTGTTTTTTCAATTTGGCATTTTCGTCCTGAAGCGAAACAACCGCTTTCAGGCTGTCCTGCGGATTTTTCAGCGCTTCGCGGATGTTTTCCAGTGCCCGTTCCTGATCCGCAAAATAGGTACGGACGGCGTCATTCGTGATCGCCTCAATACGACGGATACCTGCCGCTACGGCGCTCTCCGATACAATCTTGAAATACCAGATGTCGGCCGTATTGCGCACGTGGGTACCACCGCACAATTCCATACTCGTGCCAAACCGGATGGCGCGCACGTTGTCGCCATACTTTTCACCGAACAGCGCCATGGCACCTTCCGATACCGCCTGTGCAAACGGGATGCTGCGGCGTTCTTCGAGAGCCAGATGATCGGAAATCCGTGCGTTGACGAAGGCTGCCACCTCGGCCAATTGGGCATCGGTGACTTTGGCGAAATGGGAAAAGTCGAAGCGCAGGTAGTCGGGCGCTACGAGTGATCCTTTTTGCTCGACATGGGTGCCGAGAAGCGTACGCAACGCCTGGTGCAACAAATGCGTAGCGGTATGGTTGCATTCGGTGCGGGCACGCAGGGCACCGTCGACGCTGGCGATAAACGTCGCCTTCAGGTTATTCGGCATTTTCCTGACAAAGTGCAGGATCAGGTTGTTCTCTTTTCGGGTATCGATGATCTCAATCGCCTCGTCTCCCGTTGAAAGCGTACCGCGGTCGCCCACTTGTCCGCCGCCTTCCGGGTAGAAGGGCGTGGCATCGAGTACGAGTTGATACAGGATACCGTCTTTCTTACTGTCGATTTTGCGGTAACGGGTGATACGCACCTCATTCTCAAGTTGGTCGTATCCTACAAACGTCTCCACATTTCCTTCGATCAAAACCGTCCAGTCGTCGGTAGCCACTTCTGAAGCGGCACGCGAACGGGTCTTTTGCACCTGCATGGCTTTATCGAACTCGCTTTCGCTGAACGACATTCCTTTTTCCTTCAGGATCAACGCCGTAAGGTCTTTAGGGAAGCCAAAAGTATCATATAGTTCGAAGGCTTTATCACCGGAGATCTCCTTTCCGTCAGAGTCTTTTACAAGATTTTCGAGAAGCTGGAGTCCCTGGTCAAGCGTTTTCAGGAACGACGCTTCTTCTTCTCGGATGACATTGGCCACGAGTTGTTCCTGGGCTTTGATTTCCGGGAAAAAGTCACCCATTTGTTGTGCAAGTACGGCAACAAGTTCGAATATGAAAGGTTCTTTTTTGTTGAGGAAGGTGAAACCATAGCGGATGGCACGACGGAGGATACGACGGATGACGTAACCTGCTCCGGTATTTGATGGCAACTGCCCGTCGGCGATGGCGAACGCGACAGCCCGAACGTGATCGGCTACCACGCGGATGGCGATGTTGACTTTCTCTGCTTCCGCGGATGGCGCCTTCGAATGGTAACGGGTGCCGGTAAGCCCTTCTATCTTCTGGATAAGCGGGGTGAAGACATCCGTGTCGTAATTCGACTGCACGCCCTGCAACACCATACACAAACGCTCGAAGCCCATGCCCGTGTCGACGTGTTGGGCAGGCAATTTCTCAAGCGATC
>DATGXZ010000070.1:0-9107 GCA_035298445.1 Flavobacterium sp. | reverse complement strand
ATTTTTTATGTTCCAGGATATTTCGCCAGGGTAGTTGTCGGTGTGTACCAAAACATCAACGGTAGTAGCGGTAGTAGAGGCCGACAGATTTATCGACAATGGCTGACTGGCCAGCGAAGGACTGAATGGTGGCGCTGAGTTGATATCGCTTAACTCAATGGTGTAGTTAGAAGACGGGTTAAATGTCGTCGTAGGGAAATTTAGCGACACTTGTAGGTATTGGAGTGCGTTTCCGCTGTAAGGAACACTTGCGACTACATTCCCGTTCTCTTTGAGGACGGCTGTAGCGCTAGTGATGTTGTTCTTGCCATAGTTTTTCATCTTCGCGGTGAACGATCCGGTTGGCTCGCAGAACCGCAAATCATCAGCCGTAAGGTTGGCATGGTTTTGAACTCCTGTCATTACACCACAGTTGTTGTTGATGCCGTTCCGGAGGGCCGTCAAAGAAGAAGTAGAAGACAATTCAAAAGTTGTGCCTGCCGGGCAGATACGGTAAAGCGTAGGGAAATAGGCTATCTGGTAAAGATCGGCGATTTCTGCACTGTCCACGATCGCATAAGGTGAGCCGTCTACCCAGTTGCCCTGGGTGTTTCCGCCGGTTCCATACAGGTCTTCGATGGTAGTGGAAGGGTCTCCTTCTACAAAGATGATGACTACCTCTTCAGAACCACCGCCGCCGTACGACTCGTAAAGGTCAGCCAGCTTGTGGGAATTTTTATAGGCCCAGCACGGACCGCACCAAGTGGCAGAGATGTCAATAATCACGGTTTTACCCGCAGCGAGGTATTCCGAAAGGGTGTGTGTATTTCCATTTAGGTCTGTCACCGTAAAATCCGGTGCAGCACTGCCGTTCGGCAACTGGGCAAAGGCCGCAAGTCCGGAAAACAGCAAAAGCGAGAGTAATGTTTTCTTCATGTAATGGAGTTTTGATGTGGTAGGTAAGTTGTCTAAATTCCTTAGAATCACTAAGGTGGGCGCAATGTAGGAAATTTTCGTTAAGGTAACAATAGTGCATTTGGAATTATTCACTACTTTTTTTATTCCGTCACAAAATTGCCTGAAACTGTTTGGTTTTTCCATGAATCTGACAGCAAATCACAAAATAGCGTGTGTTTCCCTCAATTTCCAACACGCAAATAACCGTTCGATTCGTCGGCTATCCCGTCATATTTTCTTAATATTGCCGCGACCACCAAACCCAGGCACATGAAAAAACTCCTCCTGCTCCTGCTGCTGGCCTCCGGCGCGGCGCACGCACAAAAAGAAATGCCGGCTGTCACGCTGAAATCGCCGGATAATAAGTCGTTCAACGTAAAAGAAGACTTTTCCGAGCCCGATAAACTCTACGTCTTTTCGTTTTGGGCGACCTGGTGTGTGCCCTGTATCAATGAACTTGACGCCATCAAGGAAAAATATGCCGATTGGTCGAAAGAATTGAACTTCCAGGTGGTAGCCATTTCAATCGACGACAGCCGTACCCAAAAGCGGGTGCGTCCGTTGTTGTCAGGTAAAGAATGGCCGTATGCGATCCTGCTTGACAGCAACCAGGAACTCAAACGGGCTCTTGCCGTTGCGAATGTACCGTATACGGTGGTCGTGAAGAATAAGAAAATCGTGTACATCCACAATGGCTATAGCCAGGGAGCTGAGAAGGAACTCTTCGAAAAACTGAAGACGCTGTGATGAGACGGTATTTTTTCGCATGGGCTCTTTGTGCTGCCCTCCCGATTCAGGCACAGGATGAACAAAAGACGGATTATGGCAAGCTTTTCGGCGGATTTGAATCGAATTCAGCCTGGTACCTGAACGATAAGGGACGGAACCTGTCGCATCCGGAAGATCCGTTTCGTTCGAATAACTACCTCCAACTTAATTACCAATACAAGAAATGGACGGCAGGTATACAGGCGGAATCCTACGCTCCGTCGGCCCTGCTGAATTACAATCCGGGTTTTGACGGCACGGATCTCGGACTCTATTTCGTGTCCTACAACTCCACCAAACTCGATGTCACCGTCGGGCATTTTTACGAACAGTTCGGTTCCGGGCTCATTTTCCGTGCCTGGGAAGATCGGGCATTGGGGATCAATACCGCGTTGCGGGGCGGACGTATCGTATGGCGCCCTACCGATGCCCTCCGCGTGACGGCCATCGCCGGCCGGCAACGAAGTGGTTTTGGTGTGGCAAAAGGTGATGTCTATGGTTTCGATTCGGACCTGAATGTTTCGAAATGGCTGAAATTCTCTTCGTCTGACCTGTCGTTTGGCTTCAGCTGGCTGGGCCGCCATGAGAAGGTCGAGGATTTCGAACCGGCCCTATTCGACGAATTGACGAATGCCTATTCCGGGCGTTTCAATTTTATCCATAACGCCTTTTACCTGTCGGGTGAATACGACTACAAAACGCGCGACGCCGTGCCGGATGCGCAGCTGAACATCAACAACAACTTTGCCCGTTCCGGTAATGCAACCCTCATTAACTTCGGTTATTCCGGAAAGGGATTGGGGATCGATGCGACGCTTCGCCGTATCGAAAACATGCTCTTCCTTTCAGAGCGCGAACCGACTCCCGCTCCGGATGGCGTTTCCTCAAGCCTTAATTATAACGATAAGGTGCTAGGCTTCCTTCCCGCACTCACCAAACAGCACCATTCGAACCTTGCCAATATCTATGTCTACCAGGCGCAGGCCCGCGTTGACTATATCGATCCTACGATCATGAAAGCGGGGGAAACCGGCGGGCAGATCGACGTGTTTTACGATTTCGCCAAGGATACGCCGCTGGGAGGTAAATACGGCACGAAGATTGCCGCCAACGCCTCGAGTTGGTACAACCTTGCCGGTAATTACCGCTTCATTCCGGTTGATTATAGCACAAAATTCTTTGGAGTAGGACAGAAGTACTACTCCGACTACAACATCGAAGTCCGTAAGCAATTGTCGGAGAAGTGGCATTCGGCTTTCTATTATGTCAACCAGTATTACGACCGGCTGTGGCAGGGGCAGGGAAGCGAAGTGGTAAAAACCAATATCCTCGATGCGGAGGTTACCTATAACTTTTCGGCCAGTCGTTCCATCCGTATTGAAGGTGAACACATGTGGGCCGATGCCGACAAAAAGAACTGGGCGGGTGCTACCGTTGAGTTTAATGTAAACGACCACTATTCGTTTTATGTGTGGGACATCTACAATTACGGCAACGACGACGAGAGCCAGCAAACGCATTACTATAATTTTGGCGGATCGTATCGAAAAGGATCGACGCGCCTGGCACTCAACTACGGGCGGCAACGGGGCGGCCTCGTGTGCGTTGGAGGCGTTTGCCGTTTCGTTCCGGAAAGTACCGGGCTTACGATTTCCCTGAGTACGGCGTTTTAAGGAGTGGTTTCCGCGGGCAAAGAGGGGCCTGACTTCCCATCTTTTTCCTTACTTTTACGCGAAATTCGTCGTCTATGAGTTCGTCTTACGAAAAGTTCAAGAAACGCAGGTTGATTTCCTCGTATTTCTCAGTAGTGCTGAGTATCTTCCTGGTGCTTTTCCTGTTGGGGATATTCGGTCTTTTCGTGCTGAATTCGAAGCAATTGTCGGATCACTTCAAAGAGGAAATCCCGATGACAGTGTTCTTCAAGACAGAAGCGAACGACAGCGTGATCAATGCCTTTGCCCAGGAAATGAAGACCGCACGTTTTGTGAAGTCGGCGACCTACGTCAGTAAGGAGGAGGCCGCTAAAATCATGATTGCCGATATTGGGGAAAACTTTATGGATTATCTCGGCGAGAATCCCCTTAAGAATTCCTTTGACATACGACTGAAGGCCTCCTACATACACGACGACAGCCTTCGTAAAATCGACGAACGTATCCGCAAGAACGAGATGGTGGCCGATGTCGGATATGACAAAGTATTGGTAAAACTCGCGTATGAGAATATCGAGCAGATCAGTCTTTACATCCTGATACTGGCAGGGGTAATGGCGATTATTGCCATGCTCCTGATTAACGGATCCATCCGCCTGTCGATCTATTCCAATCGCTTTATCATCAAAACGATGCAGATGGTGGGGGCTACCAAGGCCTTCATCCGTCGACCGTTTATCGTGCGAAGTGTCACGCTGGGCGTCGTAGGTGCACTATTGGCCGTTGCGGCATTGGTCGCAACGCTGCTGTCGCTTGATTACTATTTCCCGAACCTCGGGTTGACCAACCAGCCGCTGGCATCGGGTCTGGTGTTGGTGGGTGTTCTGGTGGTAGGGGTGCTGATTGCATGGGTCAGTACGTTCTTCGCCACCCAACGCTATCTGAACCTTCGGACCGATGACTTATACTAAAACCGCCTGAAGGGAGTTTTAAAAACCAAATCGCGATTGCGCGGCATATGCAAACCAGGATAACGAATCTATCATGAACAACAAAGAACATAAACCCGAGTTCCTGTTCGAGAAAGTGAACTACAAGATTTTACTGATCGGACTTGCGGTCATTACACTCGGCTTCATCCTGATGTCAGGAGGCGGTAGCGACGATCCCAACGTCTTCAGTGACAAGATTTTTGATTTTCGCCGGATCCGCCTTGCGCCCGCCGTTGTATTGATCGGTTTCGGTCTTATGATATATGCCATCCTCAAAAATCCGAAGAAGGCCTAAATGAGTTTTTTTGAAGCCCTGATCCTTGCGATCATCGAAGGCCTGACCGAATACCTGCCGGTTTCGTCGACCGGTCACATGATCTTCGCCAGTTCCTATTTCGGGATACAGGAAGACGATTTTGTAAAACTCTTCCAGGTGAGTATTCAGTTCGGCGCCATTCTGGCCGTGGTGTTGTTATACTGGCGGAAATTCCTCGATTTTACCCGTTTCCAATTCTATATCAAACTCGCATTGGCTGTCGTGCCGGCGTTGGTGTTGGGTTACCTTTTTGACGACGCCATCGATGCCGTGCTCGGGAATCCCATTCCGATTGCCCTGGTGCTCATTGCCGGAGGCGTCGTTTTATTGTTTGTGGACCGTCTTTTCCAGCAACCTGAAATTACCTCTGAAGAAGGCATTTCGATCCGACGTGCCGTTACCATTGGCGTGTGGCAATGCCTTGCGATGATGCCGGGCACGAGCCGCTCGGCCGCCTCGATCATTGGGGGTATGCAACAGAAACTCAACCGGCAAACGGCGGCGGAGTTTTCATTTTTCCTGGCCGTGCCTACCATGCTCGCCGTGACGGTCTATTCGGTTTTTGTCAAAACGTATAAAACGTCCGGACTTAAAGGATACGAATTGCTCACGCAGTCTGGCGACAATCTCAAGATGTTCCTGTTTGGTAACCTGGCAGCCTTTATCGTAGCACTCCTGGCCGTGAAGTTCTTCATTGGCGTCATCCGCAAATACGGTTTCCGCCCGTGGGGTTGGTACCGTATTATAGTCGGAACGGTGTTGCTCGTTTATTTTTCCCTCAAATGACAACCGTCGAACAGTCGTTTACCGAAGGTCGTATCCTGTTGATCGACAAACCGCTGCATTGGTCGTCGTTCCAGGCGGTCAATAAGATCAAATGGGCGCTTAAAAAACACCTCGGACTCAAAAAAATCAAGGTGGGCCATGCGGGGACACTCGATCCGCTGGCGTCGGGCTTACTGATTGTCTGCACGGGAAAGGCGACAAAACAAATCCAGGAATTGCAGGGACAGGAGAAGGAGTATACCGGTACATTTCGTCTGGGCGCCACTACGCCTTCCTATGATCTCGAAACCGAAATCGATGCGGTATTTCCGACGTCGCACCTGACGGAAGACAGCATCCGACAGGCCACACTGCAGTTTGTGGGGGAAATCGACCAGAAACCGCCGGTTTTTTCCGCGATCAAAAAAGACGGCAAACGCTTATACGAACATGCCCGCGCGGGTGAAACGGTTGAAATTGCATCCCGTAAGACCACGATCTACCAATTCGAACTCACGCGCATCGAAATGCCGGACGTCGATTTTCGTGTGCGTTGTTCGAAAGGTACCTACATTCGTTCGCTGGCCCACGATATGGGAGCCGCCCTGCACTCGGGTGCCCATCTCACCGCCTTGCGACGTACCAAAAGTGGTGGTTTTTCAGTAGACGATGCGCTGTCGCCCGATGGTTTCGTCGCGACGTTAGCGGAGTAGCGCAACGATTTCCTCCTGCGTCGACTTTCCTTTATCGTGCAAATACCACAGTTGTAATGCGGTCTTTCCCGTCTCGTCAAACACCCCATGTTGTGCCTTGTAGTCGCGCACGAGTTGGGCAGCGGGTTCCGGTCGCGGTCCCCAGGTTGCTACGACGGTTGCGGTTTCGTTATCAAGTACCAGGAGTTTGGGGATGGAACGCGTGCCATTTGTAAGATAGGCGTCCATTAATTCCGGATGCTGGTCGCGATACACGATTTTCAGTTCGATTTTGTCGGATGCCAACGCCATTTTGTGCATCACCGGAAGTAACTGCGCGGCATCGCCACACCATCCTTCTGAAAGGACGAGCCAGGTATACGAACGGGTAAGATGCTGCAGTTTTGTAGCTACAGTTTCTTCCAACTGCACCGTTTTTTGCAGCCGGTTCATACGGGTTTCGTTGAGTTGGGTGTAGTGCACCAGCGCGTCTGACTGGACGTTGCCGGTTGCCTGTCCCTCAGCAAGCAGGGCGGTGACCGTTTCGCGATACTGCGCATAGGTCTGGGCCTTTAACAAGCTGTTGGCAATAAGGGCATCCATAATTTGCATAGTTTTGTTTGGCGTTGCGAAGGTACGAATATGCACATCATCCGACTATGATCCCTACACACAAACACATTGGTCTTACCCTGTCTGGCGGCGGCACCAAGGGGCTCGCGCATGCCGGGGTGCTGAAGTATCTTGACGATCATGGATTTACACCCTCGCAGATTGCCGGATCAAGTGCCGGTGCCATCGTAGGTGCGTTGTATGCCTTCGGTCAAACGCCCGAGCAAATCCTTGAGTTTTTCAAGTCGATTTACTTTTTTCACTGGCGGCATTTTACGCTGAAGAAACCCGGACTCATCGATTCACATTCCTTTCAACCCTATTTCAACACGATTTTTGGCGATACGCAAATCGGCGACCTTCCGTTGAAGCTCCACATTACCGCAACGGATATGGTGAAAGGCAAGTTGCGTATTTTCGGTCCGGAAACCCGCATTACCGATGCAGTGCTGGCGTCGGCTGCCGTGCCCGGGATGATGTGTCCGTATGAAATTGACGGCAATCTGTATTCCGACGGCGGCATCCTCAACCACTTTCCTGCCGATGTGCTGCAAGGGCGGTGCGACCATCTGATTGGGGTGTATGTAAGTCCGGTGCAGGATATCGAAGCCAAAGACCTCAATTCAATCAAATCGGTGATGTCACGGGCTGTCGAGCTATTGACGGCTCATTCCAATACACAGAAATTCAACCTGTGTGACCGTATCATTATCCCGGAAGGACTCTGGCAATTCGGCACCTTTGAGACCAATAAGGCCAAGATGGATGCGATTTTCGAATCGGGGTACCAGGCGGCCGTTGCGTCTTTTGAGGCGGAGACCAAAAATGCGGTATCGCTTTAGCGGAAAAAAGGGAATGTACTATATTTGCACAACAAAAATCGGACGCCCCGGCATCCAAACTGTAATCCCCTGATGAAATACAAAAGAATTCTCCTGAAGCTCAGCGGCGAGGCACTGATGGGTGACCGTCAATACGGTATCGATCCGTTGCGACTGGCGGAGTACGCAGACGATATCAAGAAAGTACACGACCTCGGTGTTGAGATCGCCATCGTGATCGGTGGTGGCAACATCTTCCGCGGTGTCGCGGGCGCCAGTAATGGAATGGACCGCGTGCAGGGTGACTATATGGGGATGCTCGCTACGGTCATCAACGGTATGGCGCTTCAGGGTGCTCTGGAAGACAAAGGCATGCAGACACGCTTGCAGACAGCCCTCAAGATTGAAGCGATTGCCGAGCCCTACATCAAGCGCCGCGCGGTGCGTCATCTTGAGAAAGGACGGATCGTCATTTTCGGAGCCGGAACCGGAAACCCTTATTTTACAACCGACACGGCTGCCGTTCTGCGGGGTGTTGAAATCCATGCGGATGTCATCCTGAAAGGAACCCGCGTCGACGGTATCTACACAGCCGACCCTGAGAAAGACCCGAATGCGGTGAAGTTCGAGCACATCACCTTCGAAGACGTCCTCAGCAAAGGCCTTAATGTAATGGATACTACCGCCTTTACCCTGAGCCAGGAAAACCGTCTGCCGATTGTAGTATTTGATATGAACAAAAAAGACAACCTCCTCAAGATTTGCGAAGGCAGCAACGTGGGGACGGTGGTAAGTATATAATCAAGAAAATGGAAGAAATCGATTTTATCCTGGAAAGCACCGAGGAGTCAATGGCGGCCAGTGTCGCCCACCTCGAGAAATCATTCCTGAACATCCGTGCCGGAAAGGCAAGTCCGGCGATGCTGGGCAGTGTGTTTGTCGATTATTACGGTTCTTCGACACCCCTGTCGCAGGTAGCGAACATCAGTGTTCCAGATGCCCGTACCCTTACCATCCAACCGTGGGAAAAGAACATGTTGGGCCCGATCGAGAAAGCGATTATGGTCGCCAATATCGGCTTCAACCCGATGAACAACGGAGACGTGATCATCATCAGCGTTCCGCCTTTGACAGAAGAGCGTCGCCGTGACTTGGTGAAACAGGCGAAGATAGAGTCGGAAGACACGAAAGTCAGTATCCGAAACGCCCGACAGGAAGCCAACAAAGAAATCAAGAAACTCGAAAAAGAAGGAACGTCGGAAGACTTGTGCAAGAATGCGGAAGCAGAGGTGCAGGAGCTCACGAACAACTTCATCAAGAAGGTCGACGAGCATCTCGCCATCAAGGAGGCGGAGATTATGAAAGTCTAAAAGGCCTTTACCTCTTATATTATCCGCTTCGGCGGATTTTTTTATCCGTATTTTTGTGGTATCGCCGCACCCAACATGAAACGACTGCTTTTCTTTTTGTTCCTTCCCCTTTTGGCAAAGGCCCAGATCGTGGTGAGGGGGGCAGTTACGGATGCGGCAACCAACGCGCCGCTGGTGTTTGCG
>DATGXZ010000069.1:0-11967 GCA_035298445.1 Flavobacterium sp. | reverse complement strand
CTAAACGACCCCTCGGCTTCCATTCCTTCAAAATGGGTGAAAAGACCGGTAGGCAGCGAGGTGATGAAGTCCTGCGCTTTTATTTTCGGGATGTCGACCTTCAGTTGGTAAATGGTGTCACTTTCGGTGGCGTAGGAAAGGTACGGATGGAATTTAACTTTATTCAACGTGACAGTCGACGCGCTGTCAACCGACACAAAATTTTCCCCTAACAGGAAGCGGTAATCGAACCGGGCGTTGCGGATAACGACATCTTTGCTAGCCACTTTGGGATGGTTGACATGGAGGTTGGCCACCGAGGTGAAACCGTCAATATGGAGTTCGCCTCCGTCCATATCGATGTTGTCGACTTTAAGGCGCACTGAGTCGAAGCGGGCCTTCAAATTATATCGTTCGTCGAGATACGGCATCCGGATGGCACCTGTATCGCGGTTGAAAAACCGGATATCCGCCTGGTTGTCGCGCGGATCGGCGAAGCCCGTAATACGCCAGCGCTGCCGGAAGGTGTTGGTCTGCACGGCGATGGCACTTTCCAGTTGTTTATCTGCCAGGGTGAGCTCTTGCAGGTCAACCCGTGCATTTTTACCATTGTCATGGATGATGAACGCCAGCCGCTCGATTTTCATATCGGTCGGTACCAGGTTCAGCAATTTCGAAATGAGTCGGTTGGCGAGTTCGGCATAGTCACGGCCCGAGCTGTCGTCTTCCGCTTGTTCGTCTTTTGTGCGATGGAGGAAGGCATCGAAGTTAGTAATCGAATCCTTTCGTACCAATTGCACGAATCCGTTCGACACCTCGAGCGTCCCGATTTGGATGTCGCCTTTCAGCAACGGCCAAAACCCGATGCGGGTGCGTACTTTCCGGATGCGGAGCAGGGTGTCGGCTTCCTTTGGGGTAAGGGTCACATCCTGAAGGCGTATGCCCATCAACCCGTCGAACTCGGCATGTTGGATGGTGAGGGTACTGTTGTAGTCGCGGTCGAGCTTAGCCGAAATCCGGCCGATTGCGGTCTGTAACAGTGAATCGCGGAAAATAAAGAACAGGATGACCAGCAACGCCAGTATTCCGGCGACGATCGCCAGGATGCGGTAGAGTTTCTTTTTCCGTATCGCCATAAAGTATTAACCGAAGAGAACGCTCGCTACTTCCTCAATATTGCTCACGAGGTGCACGCGAATCAGGGTATCCTTCAAAGATACTTTATTGTATTTGGATATGAAAATGGTTGAGAAGCCCAGTTTTTCCGCTTCCTGTATGCGCTGGTCGACGCGGTTCACGGGCCTGATTTCGCCCGATAGCCCGACTTCGCCGGCAAAACAATAGTCTTTTCCCACCGCGATGTCCTCGTTCGAGGAGAGGATGGCAGCCACCACGGCCAGGTCAATCGCCGGATCGTCTACACTGATGCCACCGGTGACGTTGAGGAAGACATCCTTGGCACCGAGTCGGAAACCGGCGCGTTTTTCCAACACGGCCAGTATCATGTTGAGCCGTTTCGCGTTGTAGCCGGTGGTGCTCCGTTGCGGTGTTCCGTATACGGCTGAACTTACCAGGGCCTGGATTTCGATCATCAGCGGCCGCATGCCTTCCAGTGTGGTGGCGATGGCGGTACCCGACAATTCCTCTTCCCGATGGGAGATCAGGATTTCGGAGGGGTTGGATACTTCCCGAAGTCCTGAACCCTGCATTTCGTAAATCCCCAGTTCCGCAGTGGAACCAAAGCGGTTTTTGAGGGATCGAAGGATGCGGTAGACGTGGTTGCGGTCGCCTTCAAACTGCAGGACGGTGTCGACCATGTGCTCCAGAATCTTCGGTCCGGCGATGGTGCCGTCTTTGGTGATATGTCCAATCAGGATGACGGGGACATTACTTTCCTTTGCGAATTTGATCAATTCGGCGGTGCACTCCCGTATTTGGGAGATGCTGCCGGGCGACGATTCAATATAATCAGTATGCAGCGTCTGGATCGAGTCGATGATCAGGATTTCCGGATCGAGTTCCGCAATCTGGCGGAAGATTTGCTGGGTTTTGGTTTCGGTCAGGATGTAGCAATTGTCTTCGCGCTGGGTGATACGGTCGGCGCGCATCTTGATCTGTTTCTGGCTTTCCTCGCCTGATACATAAAGAGTTCGGAAGGGAAGCAGCAGCGCGATCTGCAGCAGTAACGTAGATTTGCCAATACCGGGTTCGCCCCCTAACAGGGTCAGCGAGCCAGGCACCAGGCCTCCGCCGAGTACGCGATCGAGTTCACCATCGCCGGTTGGAAGACGAAATTCCTGGGCCGAATCAATTTCTTTTATACGCAGGGGCTTCGGCGCCTTTCGGGTTTCAGTGGCGGTGGGTTTCCAGCTGGTTTTTTCTTCTTTCTGGATGACTTCCTCTACAATGGTATTCCATTGTTTACAGGCGGTGCACTGACCTTGCCACTTCGGGAATTGCGTACCGCAGTTCTGGCAGAAAAAAGACGTTCGTATTTTTGACATTACTTGACTTCGCCGTTTTTCATGGCTTCTGCTTTTTCAAGCATCATATCTTTGGTTAGGTCGCCGATTTCGTCTAACAGATAGGCGTTCTGGTAGGCCTTCGCCGCTTTCTTTGTATCGCCTTTTTTCTCATAGTACATACCCATGTGGTATTGCGAAAGCATTGACTTTGGATATGCCTTTTTAGAAAGTGCGGCCAGTTTCTCGAAGTCGTCGTAGGTTTTGTTTTTAAGGATGGCCGCTTCGATGGCCTTGAAGTCGCCAATACGGATTGGCATGTCCATCCCATACGACTTGCGTACGGTTTCGTATTTCTTTGTCAGGTATTCGACATATCCGCCGGGCATGGTCACGATTTTCTCCTGGAACTCCTTGGTGGAAATGGGCTGATACGGTCCGAAGATATGATAAAGCGCATCGGGTATGGCATGCAAGACCATCGAATAGTGCGACGCGCCGAGATATTCCTCATATCGGTAATGCAAGTTGTCGTTCTTCACCGTTTTGACATTCGTATCGACAATCTGGATGTTCTGCAGGTCGTTGGGCCGGTCGCCATCCGCGGAAGCGAGAAAATAATAAATGGGTTTCTTGACCGTCATCAACATCGTTGGGATTCGCTCCCGCATCTGCTCGCCAAACTCGGGGCTTAGTGAAATATAAGCCGAAAACAACGGGTCGTCCTTATACAACCAAAGGTTAAGGAAACCCGCCGTAAGGTCGTGGCCCGCGATAATCCGAAACGGTGCGATACGGTATTTCTTTTCGAGTGCCGGGAGAAGTTCGCCGCCTACGAATTCGAAAAAGTGCGCGCCGGTTTCGGTCGGGAGGCCTTCCTGGTCAAGCGTGGTATCTGCTTCCCGTTGGCTGTCCTTATTCATGTCAAGCCCTACGATGATGACTTCCGGAAGGTCATCCCAGTAATTACCATAGGCAAAGGCGCCATCGAAGGCGTCAAGCAGGTATTCGCCATCGAATAGCAGCAGTAACGGATATTTGCGGTTCTTATCTTTGCCATACGAAAGGGGAAGCGACACGGTAAACGTGCGATCGGCATTTAGTTTTTCCGAAAAAAGGGTGTCCCGGCTTCGTTGTGAATAGGAACCGACGCAAAAAAAGGCTAGCAGCAGAAGAAGACTCTTTTTCATTTTGGGGAGACCGTGCCCCTCTGGTTCAGGCGGTACGGCAGTCTAAAATAGCTAAATTTTAGTTTTAGCCGTGAAGGTTAACGCCAAAAAGCCAAAAATACCGAGGAAAACCGTTATAACGAACTGGGACGTCCATACAATCCAGCCGAAAGCGGTGCCGGCTTCGCGCGGAACGGCATACAAAAAAAGGATACTCGCTACCAGTGGAGGGAAGAAACCGAAGCCGCCGTTGGTAAACGCAATGACCAAACTTCCGATGACAAATGCCACCAACACCGAGCCAAACGAGATGCCGGAGGTTTCGTCAAGTGCCAGGGTCGTGGTGTAAAACATGAGCACGTAGGAAATCCAGATCAGCAGGGTTTCCAGCAGGAACATTCCTTTGTGCGGAATGCGAAAGATACTGATGGCACCTTCTTTCAGCCCATTTACTTTTTCCTTCAGCACCAGCACCAACTTCCATTCCGATTTAAAATAGAGGTACAACGATACCAGCATCCCTGCCACACAAATTGCGGCGAGGATCAGCAGTTTTTTGATGGGGATGTGCTGCAAGAGAAAATCGCGGAGCGTATCGTACTCCCAAACTACAGCCGCAAGGATGAAAGCCAGCAGCAGGAAGAAGTCGACGATGCGCTCGGCGACGATTGTACCGAAGGCTTTGTCAAAAGGTACACCACGGTAGTTTTTCAATACGAGAGCCCGCGAAAATTCGCCCGACCGGGGTATGGTAAGATTGACGAAATAGCCGACACTGACTGCCAGGAAGTTGAGTCTGAATTCGGGTTTGACACCAATCTGGGCGAGGGTATGCCGCCATCGGTGTGCCCTCAGCACATATCCGGAAACGGCAAGGGCGAGTGAAAGCGAAACGTAATAATAGTCGGCGGTGACGAAGTACGACTTCATCACATCGCGTTCGGCCGGTGAAAACGAGCAGTAGGAATACACCGTGAAAGCCAATCCGAGAAGAAGAGGAATGACGGCGCCCGCTATGGTTTTCAGTTTGGTCGACACAGGACTAGGTCAGGGAATTGTCTTTTTCGTTTGGGAAGACAAGTGACGGGCGGAAGGATTTGGCTTCCTCAAACTCGAGGATACCATACGAAATGATGATGATGATATCGCCTTTCTGTACTTTACGGGCGGCCGGGCCGTTCAGCGTGATTTCGCCACTGTTACGGTTGCCTTTGATGACATAGGTTTCGAGTCGTTCGCCGTTGTTGATGTTGACGATCGATACTTTTTCCCCTTCGATGATATTGGCCGCATCCATCAGTGCCTCATCAATCGTGATGCTGCCGATATAGTTCAGGTCGGCCCCGGTAACGGTGACGCGATGGATTTTCGATTTTACGACTTGGATTTGCATGGCGCAAAGGTAATTAATTTAATGCAATGGTGTCGATGAGGCGTACCTTGCCGACGAATACGGCGATAAAAGCGCGGTACCGTTTGTTCTTGCTCTTGCGTTTGCACGGACGAAGGGTAGCCTCGTCGGCAATTTCGAAGTACTCGAGTTCCATCCCCTCCTGCGATCGAAAACCCGCCGCTATTTCCGCCGCGACGGCATTTGCGCTTTTGGTTCGGAAAAGAGTTTTGGCTGTGGAGAGAGCATTGAAAATATACGACGAGCGTTTCCGTTCCGCTTCCGTGAGCCGCTCATTTCGGGAACTCATCGCGAGTCCGTTCGGTTCGCGAAACACCGGCATGCCCACCACCTCGACCGGAAGTCGTTCCTTCTCGGTCATTTTTCGCACAATCTGGAGTTGCTGGAAATCTTTTTCCCCGAAATAGGCGCGGGTCGGTTCAACGATTTCAAAAAGGGTCTTGACGATGGTGCCGACGCCGTCGAAATGGCCCGGACGAAACCGGCCTTCCATTTCGTTCTCGAGTCCGTCAAAATCAAAATGATGCGATACCGTTTTTCCTTTATATATATCGTGAACGGTCGGTGCAAAAACAATCACCCGTGTATCAAGTTGCTGTAGTTTAGCTACATCGGCTTCTAATGTGCGCGGATATTTTGCCAGGTCATCAGCATTGTTGAACTGCGTCGGGTTGACGAAAATGCTCACGACGGTGAGGTCGTTTTCGGATAACGATTGGGAGACGAGCGACAGGTGTCCGTCGTGCAAAGCCCCCATGGTCGGCACGAAACCCGTTGTGGTTTCCGGCTTACGGAGGGAGGAAAGATGGCCCCGCAGGTGCTCCGTCGACTCAAAAACAACCATGGTAGCGTGGTGTGAAAGGAGGTGCAAACTTAAGACTTACGCGATAAATCCACAAAATTTTGTAATTTTGCCTGCTTTAAGTGCTGTAAATACGTACCGATACATTTTATATGGAGGACAAAAGGATACTGTTCGTCTCATCGGAGGTGGTGCCATACCTGGCAGAAAATGAAGTCTCCCTGATGTCGTACGACGTCCCGAAGATGATTAACGACCAGGGCGGACAAATCCGAATCTTCATGCCGCGCTACGGCAACATCAACGAACGACGGCACCAGTTACATGAAGTCATCCGGCTTTCCGGGATGAATCTTGTGGTCAACGATCTCGACATGCCGCTGATCATCAAAGTGGCCTCCATACCTAAGGAACGCATCCAGGTGTATTTTATCGACAACGATGAATACTTCAAACGCAAGGCCACCTTTGCCGATGAGGAGGGTGTTTTATACCCCGACAACGACGAACGTGCGATCTTTTTTGCCAAAGGCGTTGTCGAGACGGTGAAGAAACTCAACTGGGTGCCCGACATCATCCACGTGCACGGCTGGTTGGCGGGCATGCTTCCGGTTTACATGAAACATTTCTATAAGAATGAGGCGCTTTTTGCGGAAACGCGCATCGTGACGTCGGTATATGGCAAGTCGTTCGACGAAAGCCTGAGTGCCGATATGATCGAGAAAGTGAAGTTCGACGGCATCCCGGAAAGCGATATCGCCGACCTGGCCCAACCGACTTATGAGAACCTCCTGAAAACGACGATTAAACACTCGGATGCGGTCATTATCGCCTCTGAAGATGTGCCTCCAAGTTTAACAAAATATATAGAAGCATCAGGGAAACCTTTTCTACCTTTCGCGCCGAAAGAGCGGTTTGCAGAAGCCTACACCGACTTCTACAAAACCAAAGTACTGTAATTTTTTTTTGCCATGAAGCATTTCCTGACTGCCGGCTTTTCTGCCGTTTTCCTGCTTTTTATCGTGTCGCTGGTTTCGTGCGACAAAGATTATACTGAGATTGACTCCGGACTCAATATCGACGATGACGACCTGAATATCCAGAAGGCAGAACTTGCCACGGTTCGAGCTTTCAACCAGCCGGTACGGGAAGTACAAACCAATAACCTGGCGATCAATCCACTTGGAATTCTTCGCAACGGGAGCACCTTCGGTACGACACACGCCGACTTCGTAACGCAGTTGGAATTGACATCTGCGGCACTTGCGACGGAATTTGGGGACAATCCCACGGTAGACTCAGTAGCACTTTACGTGCCGTATTTCAGTACCAAGTTGCTGACGAATTCTGATGGGAACAGCGAATACGAACTCGACTCGATTTACGGAAGCCAAAAGATGAAGCTCGAGGTCTTCGAGTCAAATTATTTCATCAATGCCCTTGCACCGCCTGATTTCAGCCAGGCGCAGGTGTATTATACGTCGAATGCGAATCTTTTCACGCCGCTGCTCAAAGGGGCTTTCGATGATGGAACCACCGCTCCGGGAGCGCCTGCACTGAACAATTCGACGCGAACCCAGGAGAACGAAAACTTCAAGTTCAGCGACCGGGAAATTTACCTGACGACGCCTAATGAGGACGATCCTACCCAAATCGATACCACACGTGTAGCGCCGGGCATGCGACTGATGCTCAATAAAAACTATTTCAAGAAAAAAATATTGGAAGCACCTGCCGGCAAGCTTTCCAACAATTCTTCGTTCCGCGATTATATGCGGGGATTGTATTTCAAAACCACGGCCACGTCGCCGACGGGTAGCTCATACGGGCTGCTTGACTTCAAGAAGGGTAGCATAACGGTTTACTATTCGGAGGATACGACTACCGATGGCGTTACGACCCGCACGCAGAAAACCTTTGTCATCAACCTGAGCGGGAATACGGTCAGCTTACAGGAGAATACTTTTGGCGCGGAGTATGCCAACGCTCTTGATAACGTCAACCAGACGGAAGGTGACGAGATCCTATACCTTAAAGGCGGGAACGGCTCGATTGTGTATATTGACCTCTTTGGCGAACGTCCGGACGAGGGAGAGATTCCAACTGAGTTACAGAAGATGATGGATGAAGGATGGCTTATCAATGAAGCGAACCTGACGTTCACAGTTGATCGTACCCGTTTGAGGACGCTGCTGGAACCGCTTCGCGTATACCTCTACAATGCCGAGACAAACCTGCCGATTGCGGATTATACGCTCGATGTGACCACCAGCACTGACCGAAAATACGACAAGTACCTCTTCGGTGGCTTCCGTTCTACTGATGACGAAGGCGTAGAAACCTATACAATCCGTCTTACGAATCACTTGCGCGCCCTGGTGAAGGGAACACAGGACGATGTGCGATTGGGCCTGACGGTTACCGAAAGTATTGCCGCAGCCGATAACCTGAAAGGACGAGACAACACCACTTCCCTGCAACTGCCGAGAGGTTCCGTCCTGCATCCGCTTGGCACCGTTCTAAAGGGAAATACAGCCGACGCGAAAAACATTAAATTTGAAATTCGGTATACCAGAACCAAATAAAACAAACATATGTGTGGAATTGTAGGTTACATCGGTCACCGCGAGGCCTATCCAGTGGTTATTAAAGGCCTTAAGCGGTTGGAATACAGGGGATATGACAGTGCCGGCGTCATGTTGTATGACGGATCTCAGCTGAAAGTATCCAAAACCAAAGGTAAAGTCACCGATCTCGAAGAGCGGTCGAAGGAAATCACGACCAATGGAACGATTGGGATGGGCCACACACGTTGGGCCACGCACGGTGTGCCGAACGACGTCAATTCCCACCCGCATGTTTCCAATTCGGGTAACCTGTGCATCATCCACAATGGTATTATCGAGAATTACGAGCCACTAAAAAAAGAACTGATCAAAAGGGGATATACCTTTACCTCTGATACCGATACAGAAGTACTCGTAAACCTGATAGAAGAAGTCCAGAAAAAGGAAAAGGCAAAACTCGGCAAAGCCGTGCAGATCGCCTTGAATCAAGTAGTTGGAGCTTACGCGATTGTGGTATTTGACAAAACCAATCCTGACGAATTCGTCGTTGCCCGTTTGGGAAGCCCATTGGCCATCGGTATCGGTGACAATGAGTTTTTCATCGCATCGGATGCATCTCCTTTTATCGAATATACTTCGAATGCCGTTTACCTGGAAGATGAAGAAATGGCAGTAGTCGCAATGGGCAAGCCGCTCAGCGTCCGTAACATTAAAGATGACTCGGTCGTCGACCCCTACGTTCAGGAACTCCAGATGAACCTTGAGCAGATTGAAAAAGGCGGATACGATCACTTCATGTTGAAGGAAATCTACGAACAGCCAAACGTAATCCGCGACACCTATCGCGGTCGTCTGTTGGCCGATGAGGGTATCATCAAAATGGCGGGGATCGAAGACAACCTTAAAAATTCCTCAATGCCGAACGTATCCTGATAGTCGCCTGTGGCACCTCATGGCACGCAGGTTTGGTTGCGGAGTATATTTTTGAAGAGTTTACCCGCATACCGGTAGAGGTCGAATACGCCTCCGAATTCCGCTATCGCAATCCGATCATCAACAAACGCGATATTGTGATTGCGATATCACAGTCGGGAGAAACAGCTGACACGTTGGCTGCCATCAAGCTGGCAAAAGAAAACGGCGCCTTTGTGTTCGGGGTATGTAATGTGGTCGGTTCGTCGATTTCACGCGAAACCCACGCAGGTGCCTATACCCACGCTGGTCCTGAGATCGGGGTCGCGTCAACCAAGGCATTCACCACGCAGATTACCATCCTGACGCTGATTGCATTGCGTCTGGCGAAAGCAAAAGGAACGCTTTCCCATACGGACTTCCACCGCTACCTGCAGGAATTGACAATCATCCCGGAGAAGGTTGCCGAAGCCCTTTTGACCAACGATGTGGCACAGGAGATTGCCCGAACCTTCAAAAATTCAGCGAATTGCCTCTATTTGGGTAGGGGGTATAATTTCCCTGTAGCCCTTGAAGGAGCGCTCAAACTAAAAGAGATATCGTACATCCATGCGGAAGGGTACCCGGCTGCTGAGATGAAACACGGTCCGATCGCACTGATTGACGACCAGATGCCGGTCATCGTGATTGCACCGAAGCAAGGCCATTATGACAAAGTGGTCAGCAACATCCAGGAAATCAAGTCGCGAAGCGGACGTATTATCGCGGTTGTCACAAAAGGGGATGTGCAGGTACGCGACCTTGCCGATTATGTAATCGAGGTGCCCGATACGGCCGATGCGTTGTCGCCGTTGCTGACGACCATTCCATTACAATTGCTTTCTTACCATATCGCCGTCATGCGGGGTTGCAATGTCGACCAGCCACGAAATCTGGCCAAGTCGGTCACGGTAGAGTAAACGAAAACAGAAATACAGGGGAAAAGCGGGCTAAAAACCCGCTTTTTTTGTTTTTGACTAAAATTGAATTTTCCTCTCAATTATATGCATACATAGTTTTAATAAACAGCGTTTCGAACTATTCGTTAGCAAATATTTAATAAACTATTCGTTGTAAGATAACGTTATCGCTTTCGTAATTTTCAACGATTAAGAAAATTAGCTGCCCTTTTTTGACGATATTAGAAAAATTTGTAGTTTGGCAGGATAAACTAACAAAATCAAAACCAATGAAACTTTACGGACTCATTTTATCGTTGCTTTTCAGCGCTGTCGCGTTGGCTCAGGGAACGATTACCGGGACGGTCACCGATAACAATGGCCTGGCGCTTCCGGGCGTCACGGTTGTCGTTAGTGGTGATACGGCCGGGACTTCCACCGGGACGGACGGGAAGTTTTCCCTGAAAGTATCGAAGAAACCACCATTTACATTGGTGTTTTCCAGCGTGGGATACACGTCTCAAAGCGTGAATGTGGCGTCATACGACCAAGTCGTGAACGTCTCGATGCAAGAAGAAGAGACGGTACTTAACGAGATTGTTGTCTCGGCGTCGCGCACACCGGAGCGCGTACTCGAATCTCCTGTGACTATCGAGCGTATGGGCATCCAGGACATCCGCAACACCAGTTCACCGACTTTCTACGACGGACTCGAGAACCTGAAGGAAGTGCACTTCAACACGAGCTCCCTTTCCTTTAAATCCATCAACACCCGCGGTTTCGCGACGGTAGCCAACACCCGCTTCCTGCAGTTAGTAGACGGGATGGACAACTCCTCTCCCGCGCTCAACTTTGTATTGGGTAACCTGATTGGGGTATCTGACCTCGATGTCGCAAGCGTCGAATTGCTTCCAGGCGCTTCGTCGGCACTCTATGGTGCGAACGCGTTTAACGGCATCCTGTTCATGAACAGTAAGAGCCCTTTCCAATACCAGGGCATCAGTACGTATTTTAAGTACGGACAAACGTCACAGGATGCAGCGGGCACCAACGATTATTACGACTTCGGTATTCGTGCCGCCCACGCTTTCACGCGCCATTTTGCAGCGAAGGCGAACTTTACCTACATGCGTGCAACTGAATGGATCGCTGCCGATACCCGCAGTATGACAGCAGGTGGCGTCGGACATGACATCAACCAAAATTACGACGGGCTCAACACCTATGGTGATGAGGTTACGACCTTTATCTCGAACGTGGGGCAGGTAAGCCGCACAGGGTACCGCGAGCAAGACCTTACCGATAACAACATCGAAAGCGTAAAGGCCGATTTCTCCCTCCATTTCAAACCATGGAACGACGATAAGGAAATCATCCTCCAGCATAAACTCGGTTTCGGTAACACCGTTTATCAAGGTGCTAACCGCTATGCACTGAAGAACTTCTATATGCAGCAAACGCGCTTCGAATTTAAGGGCAGCAACTTCTTCGTACGTGCCTATATGACCGACGAGAACGCTGGTGACTCTTACGACATGCGTTTCGCCGCCTGGAACGTCAACCGTGCTGCCAAATCAGATGTGCAGTGGTTTACCGATTACGCTACGGCATTCCAGTTGTCAGAAGCCATTCTCGGACTCAACGCAAAAGAAGCTGCCAACTATGCGCGGAACTTTGCAGATAACAACCTGGCACCGGGCCTTCCAATTACACCAACAGGAGGCGGG
>DATGXZ010000068.1:0-1571 GCA_035298445.1 Flavobacterium sp. | reverse complement strand
TATAATTCAAAAAAGTAAAGAAATGAAAAAAGCGATGCTGATGCTGGCGTTGGTAGCCTTCGGATTCTCGACAGTTGCTACTGCCCAGGAAACACCAAAGAAAAAAGAAAAGGCAAAAACAGAGAAATCGTGCTCAACTGAAAAGAAAGGCTGCGATAAAGAAAAGAAAGCCGGTTGCTGCGCAGCCAAGAAGGCAAAATCATAAGTTCTGCCTATCGATAAAGAGGTGCCTGAGAAATCGGGCACTTTTTTTTTCTTATGTGACAAAGGTTACTGGGCGCATTTGGGGCAATCGCCAACTTTGTGCCTCAAACAAAACCAATGGATTTCATTGCCTTTCTCAAGCAACCCTGGCCCGGGTACATAGCGGGGCCGTTGGTGGGACTAACAGTGCCGGCTTTACTCCTCTTAGGAAACAAACATTTTGGGATCAGCGCCAACCTACGCCACGTCTGTGCGATGTGCCTGCCTGCCAAAATCCCCTTCTTCCAATACGACTGGAAAAAAGAAAGCTGGAATCTCTTTTTTGTGATCGGTATCGTCGTGGGTGGCTTTCTGTCCGCGCATTTCCTGGCCGATCCGGCGCCTGTCCAGGTACATCCCGAACTCCGTAGGGAATTGGCCTCCTATGGGATTACCGATACGGGAAAATTATTACCCCCATCATTGTTTTCATGGGAAGGACTTCTTAGCCTGAAGGGCCTGTTGATAATAGCGGGCGGCGGCTTTCTCATCGGATTTGGGTCGCGTTATGCGGGCGGATGCACCTCGGGGCACGCCATTTCGGGGTTGTCGAACCTGCAATTTCCGTCTTTGGTCGCGACCTGTTGCTTCTTTGCCGGAGGATGGCTGATGGCGAACTACCTCTTACCGTTTCTTCTCACTCTTTCCTGACATAATATGGAAAACCCTGCTACCAACACCGATTTCGAAACCCGCTCACTCGACACCATCTGCGTAAATGACAGCCAGGTAGAACATCGCTGGTATCATAACCTTAAATACATGCTCATGGGCGTACTTTTTGGCCTTGTTTTCGTCAAGGCGGAAATCGTCAGTTGGTTTCGTATACAGGAGATGTTCCGGTTCCAGTCGTTCCACATGTATGGTGTGATTGGAAGTGCGATACTCGTGGGAATAGTGTCCGTGCAGATCATCAAACGCTTTCGCATCAGGACGATAGAAGGCGAAGACATTGTGTTCCATAACAAGACCTTTAATAAGGGACAGGTAATCGGCGGCCTTTTATTTGGATTTGGATGGGCACTCACTGGGGCATGCCCTGGACCCGTATTCGCCCAGATCGGTGCGGGGACCACGGTAATGGTCGTGACATTATTATCGGCGATAGGAGGTACGTGGGTTTATGGCTACCTTCGCGAACGACTTCCACATTGAGTACGGTAATGAAATGGCCCCTTGCCACCCTTTTTCTGGTTATGTTCTCGTTCGGGGTGACCGCCCAACACGCCAATACCTGGTTTCGGATGACGGCAAGTGTTCCGATAAACGAGAAGTTCAAAACTGATATCGAGTGGCAGCATCGGCGACAGAACGATGTCGATTCCTAC
>DATGXZ010000067.1:0-4258 GCA_035298445.1 Flavobacterium sp. | reverse complement strand
AATTGAGGTTGAGGTTCTCCCGTCCGCGAAAGCGCTTACCCTGCGTGAGCCGTGCACTGACACTGCCGTTGAAACCACGGCTGTTGGTTTTTTTGGTGGTAATGTTGATGATGCCGCCACCGCCTGCCGCGTCGTATTTAGCGGGCGGATTGGTCATGAGTTCGACCTGGTTGAGGGTCGCGGCCGGTAACGACTTCAGGAAGGCTTCCAGGTCGGCGCCCGAGAGATAGCTGGGTTTCCCGTCTATAAAAACCGAAAGTCCGGATTTTCCTTTATAGGTGATGGTGCCGTTTTGGTCGATGACGATACCCGGTGATTTTTCGAGTACGTCCATCGCGTCGCCGCCCGCTGCCGACATCAGTGCATCGACGTTGACGACGACCTTGTCAATTTTGTTTTCTATCAAGGGTTTCCGCCGCACCACCGTCACTTCCTGCAGGTTGGTGACTGCGGCCTTTTGGAGTTCTATCGTCGGTAATGAGACACTGCGATGGGCATCGTCGATTGCTACCAGACTGCTTTGGTAGGACGAATAGGAAGGATCTTCCACCGATAAGAGGTAACCGTCATTCGGAAGCCCGCTAAACCGGAACGTCCCTTTGGCGTCGGTCAGCTCGGTACGCACGATGGTTTTCGCTTCCGCGGATAACAGCACCACGACTACCGAGGCGGCAGGCTGCCCTTCGCTTCGGATGGTGCCGTCGATCGACCCGGTTTCCTGGGCCGTTACAAAAAAGGATACTAATAGAAGGACGGACAGCAGCAGCTTTGACGTTTTCATGTTTTGTTCTTTTGGTTCCGATTGGTGCTACTTCCTACGGTTTCGTTACACGACATAATCGTCCATAAAAAAACCGCCCGAAGGCGGCTTTGGTATTGGGAAAGGGAATTGGTCTTAGAAAACGAAAATCGCGCGTTCGCCCATCATCTCGTTTACTTCTTCAGCCACTTCCTCGATTACGGCTTCGTTTTGGATATTCGACAAGACACGGTCGATCAGTTCCACGACTTTGTCCATGTCCGATTCGACGAGCCCACGCGTTGTGATTGCCGGCGTTCCCACCCGGATGCCCGAGGTTACGAATGGCGATTTGTCGTCGAACGGTACCATATTTTTATTGACGGTGATTTCGGCTTTTACAAGGGCATTTTCTGCTTCTTTTCCGGTGATGCCTTTGTTGCGCAGGTCGATCAGCATCATGTGGTTGTCGGTGCCGCCTGAGATGATGTCATAGCCACGGCTTACGAACGCCGCTGCCATCGCTTTGGCATTTTTCTGCACCTGCATTGCATAGGTAAAGAACTCATCCGACAAGGCTTCCCCGAAGGCAACCGCCTTGGCTGCAATGATGTGCATCAACGGGCCTCCCTGGTTACCTGGGAAAACGGCCAGGTCGAGTAGGGCCGACATCATACGGATATCGCCTTTCGGGCCCGTGATACCCCATGGATTTTCGAAATCCTTACCCATGAGGATCAAACCACCGCGCGGTCCGCGAAGGGTTTTATGGGTAGTTGTCGTCACGATGTGACAATGCGGAATCGGGTCGTTTAGGAGTCCTTTTGCGATTAATCCGGCCGGATGCGAGATATCCGCCAGCAAAAGCGCACCCACGCTATCGGCAATTTCCCGGAAACGCTTGAAGTCCATGTCGCGTGAATACGCCGAAGCACCCGCGATGATCATTTTTGGTTGCTCACGAGTGGCGATTTCCTGCATTTTATCATAGTCGATGCGGCCTGTTTCCTTCTCTACGCCGTAAAACACCGGCTGGTACAGTTTCCCTGAAAAATTCACCGGCGAACCGTGGGTAAGGTGGCCACCGTGCGACAGGTCAAAGCCCAGGATTTTGTCGCCCGGCTTCAGGCAGGCAGCAAACACCGCCGTGTTCGCCTGTGAACCCGAGTGAGGCTGTACGTTGGCATATTCCGCACCGAAGAGTGCCTTGGCGCGGTCAATGGCGATCTGTTCTACGATATCGACGACCTCACAACCACCGTAATAACGGCGGCCGGGATAGCCTTCGGCGTACTTATTCGTCAGTACCGAACCGGCGGCCTCCATGACCTGGTCGCTGACGAAATTTTCAGAGGCGATAAGCTCCAATCCATTGATTTGGCGGTCTTGTTCGTCGAGTATGAGGTCGAAGATATCCTTGTCGTGTCGCATGTTGTAAAATTTTGTTAATTTGAGTGCAAAAATACGAAAACGGTTTGGCAAGGTCTATATTTGAAAACCGTTTTTTTACCACAAAAACCTACAGCCCCATGCCCATTACTGCCAACGATCCGAAGCGCTCCTCATGGCTTGAAGTGCCCGCCGATAGTGACTTTCCGATCCAAAATATTCCGTTCGGTGTTTTCCTGAGAACCGACGATATCATCACCACCGGTACCCGCATCGGCGATTGCGCCATCGATCTGGGTGCCCTGCAACGGTTGGGGTATTTCGAGGGTATTGAACTAACCGATGACATGTTCATGCAGGATACGCTGAATGACTTCATCTCCGACGGAAAAAAAACATGGCGGTTGATCCGCAACCGTATCGCTGACATTTTTGACGCGAACAACCCCGAGTTACGCGACAACGCAAAAGACCGTGCCGAAATCATCTTTTCGATAGACGACGTTGAAATGCAGCTTCCGGTCATGATCGGTGACTATACGGATTTTTACTCCAGCCGCGAGCATGCCACCAACGTGGGCAAGATGTTCCGCGATCCGGCCAACGCCCTGTTGCCGAACTGGCTGCACATCCCCGTGGGTTATCACGGACGTAGTTCGACCATCGTACCGTCGGGTATCCCGGTGCACCGTCCAATGGGACAAACCGTGCCAAATGGCGATAACACGCCCGTTTTTGGTCCGTCGCGCCTGATTGACTTTGAACTCGAAACGGCTTTCATCACGACGGATGCCAATGTCATGGGGGAGAACATCCCGGTTCATGAAGCCGAGGACTATATTTTCGGGATGGTGTTGCTGAACGACTGGAGTGCACGCGACATCCAGAAATGGGAGTATGTGCCGCTCGGGCCCTTCCTGGCCAAGAACTTCGCCTCGTCGATCTCTCCGTGGATTGTCACGATGGATGCATTGGAACCCTTCCGTACCAAAGGTCCGAAACAAGATCCGACGCCGCTTCCGTACCTCCAGCAAAAAGGAAAGCATGCCTTTGATATCGACCTTGAAGTGTACATCCAGCCGGATGGTGCCGAACCCACTCTCGTTACGCGTTCGAACTTCAAGTATATGTATTGGTCGATGAGCCAGCAGTTGGCGCACCATACCTCAAACGGTTGCCGCGTCAATTCAGGCGACATGATGGGATCGGGTACGATTTCAGGTCCTACACCCGACAGTTTCGGTTCGATGCTCGAACTGACGTGGGGCGGCAAGAACCCCATCAAAATGTCGGATGGCACCGAGCGCAAGTTCATCAACGACAACGACACGGTCATCATGAAAGGCTACTGCGAAAATGCGGAAGTCCGTATCGGATTTGGCGAGGTGTGCAGTAAATTGCTACCGCCGTTTGTGCGTGCCTGATCACGTTCGCCTTCATTTCCTGTTCCAAAAGTAGTGCGGAGAACCCATTGCGGTACACTCCTCAAAAGTCTACTTCCTTTCCTATATTTGCCCCAAACCAAACCACATGAGAAAACTATTCCTCTTCCTGGCGTTTGCGGGCCTTGTGTCGTGCGCCAAAAAAGAAACCCGCTACATGCTCACCTCGGGCGACTACGACGGCGCCATTAACATGGCGGCGCAGTCGTTGCGGAGCAATAAAGACGCCAAACGCAAGCAGGAATATGTGTACATGCTGGAAGAAGCGTTTGCCAAGGCGAAGGAACGCGACAAGCGAAATATCGATTTGTGGTTTAAGGATGCCAATCCGCAGAACCTCGAGAAAATCTATCAGACCTACGTAAACCTGAACAGCCGCCAGGAACTTATCCGCCCGCTGTTGCCGCTGCGCCTGCAGAAAGAAGGACGCGAGGCAGCCTTCGCTTTCGAAGACTACTCAGATCAAATCGTCAGCAGCAAAAATGCACTTGCCAAGTTCCTGTACGAAAATTCAAAGGCGCTGATTGCCACTAAAAACAAAGACAATGCGCGTCGTGCTTACGACGACCTGTTGTACCTCAATGAAATTTCACCCAATTTCAAAGACGCGGCCAAATACGTTGCGATTGCCCAGAAAGCGGGTACCGACTTCGTTTACGTCTACACCAAAAACGAAAGCGACGTGATG
>DATGXZ010000066.1:0-6105 GCA_035298445.1 Flavobacterium sp. | reverse complement strand
GAGAGAGGAGAGAGGAGAGAGGAGAGGGGAAAGGGGAGAGGGGAGAGAACCTGTCTTCGAGGGGGTGCAGTCACTCAGGTGTCGAGACACGTCCAGATCCGCCGGGATAAAGAGGTAGATCGCTACGCAGGGGTAGTGAGTCATCGTTCGGAATTCCGATGGCGCGGACGTCCCGTCCGTCCCCTAAAGAAATACGGAAAAACCGTAATGCCCCCATATTACGGTTTTTTACATGTCGACAAAATACAAAGTCGTAACCACTGGCGAAGCATTCTTCATCACCATAACGGCGACAGCATCGGTCGATGTGCTGTTGAGATGGGAGCAGACAGCGCTTATCGCAATCGCTTGGTCATTGCCAAAAAGCAAAAGGACTTGAAATATAGGCCTAAGTCATCATGTCGAGCCCTATACACAGGCTCTGTAAAGCAGTGGGTGATTAGCCCTTATCTGATGTCATCCGTGATTTCAAGACGTTTACCTCGATGATGATTTTGAAGAACGTCATCGACAAATCTGAAAACAGGCGGGAGTGGATGCTTGAACTTTTCCAAAAGGCCTGTGCCCATTTGAAAAGAAACCAAACATACGAAGTAGGGCAGAATTGGTACTACGCCGAAATAATCTACAGCAATACGTTCATCAAACAGAAAATCAACTACATTCACCCGAATTTGGCAAGCAATTATAATCCAATAAATTTAGACTCTCGTATAGGAGGTTCAACTGCCCGAGATCAATTATGTATTCAAACTTACGCTAGTACTGTAAGAGGCACCGCTCAACAAGAATTTTATATCAATTGGCAAAATGACAAAAATTAATAGTAGTATATTCTTTTTATTAGCAGCTTGTTGCCTGTCGTGCCGCACGATGGAAAAGAATTCGATTATTGGGAATTATAGTCTGAAAGAAAATCATTTCTCGGGTGAAATAACTTTGCAGGACAGCACATTTCGTTACGGATGTGATATTTATGAAAACAGATATACAAGTGAAGGAAAGTGGAGAATGCAGCATAATAGATTGGTATTGAACAGTTTCGAGAACTATAGACATGGTTTTTTAAAAGTAGAAGAAGGTGTTTCGACGAATTCCTTCATAAAGTTGTACGATCGTGATAGTAGACCTATAGAACATTGCGAAATTTTAGTCAATAATACTTATTCTACTTTCACTGATGAGCACGGATTTATCTCGACAAATGATATCCCCGGAGGAATTAAAACTATTACGGTTTTCTATATCGGAATAAACGAAAATGCCCGAACATATGTTCCAAAAAATAAGAATTCAAATACTTTTATTATAAGGGCTTTCAATTTTGACAATGGCAAATTATTTTTTTCTAATGAAATGGTACGAGTCGGAGAAAACGTATTGATTCTACGTGGAAAAAAGTTCCATAAGACTAACTAAGGGTAATGTAGGTAAATGTACCCCGATGGCCCGGACGTCCCGTCCGTGCCATCAGGGGAAACCGAGAGTGTTCCCGACGAAGGTTTTGTACAACTTGATCTTTCAAATGTTCCCGTCGATGGAGATCAGCTTGGTGGATGTTGGTCGAACGGTTCAGCTGTTTCAGATGGTTGGGTTCTTTATTGTGATTTCTCCGAGATAGTTGAGTCAAAAATCGACACCAGTCGGTTTATTGTGAAGACATCCTTCCCAACCCGTGCTGAAGGCATTCCAACATCGGAACCGTTTTCGAGGGAGAATTGTTTTGATTTCGGTTACGATAATGGCAATATAACTTTTCCACGAGGAGACGTCATAGTGGAATAGTACCCCCGATGGCGCGGACGTCCCGTCCGTGCCTTCTGAAATACGAAAAAACGGTAATGCCACCATATTACGGTTTTTATTTTTAAGCATGTCACAAACGGTTGATATAGAGGTATCAACGAGAGGTAAGAAATGGATATTATGGAAACTAAACTGTCAATAAACAGAAGGAGGGCGATATGGTCGTTTGCCTCTATGACTATAATAGGAATTTTGTGGTTGTTATTCCACAATACTGAAAACAGGGGTCTTTCAGGGGCTATAACTGCTTTGCTAAGTCTTGTCCTCATTGTGATAGTTGTGTGCACTTCGTGGCCGGTATTGATGTTTTATTTTAAAAACCGGACAACTACTCCTAAGTGGATAGTAGCTCTTGTGCTTCCTGGCATCATTTACACCATCTTTTTGGTTTGGGCATTAATTGCATTGCTAATCCTTATTTCACTCTCATGATAGAGGAATGTACCGGTAATGGGGTAATGTACCCCATGGCGTGAATTTGTAATTCGTACCCAGCGCAACCGGTAGCTTTCCTTTGCTACCACCCATAAACTAGTACGAATCAACCAAACGTGGGTCTTTGTATTTTGACTTCCATAAGTTGTCAACTCGCGCACGGATTGCAAATCCGCACCAACGGGGTATATGATGATGGGAGATACTATGTAGTGGACTTTGGCTGCCCTGATTTTGTAGGTGGACCAAGTATTTTTCCTTACATTCCCGTGAAAATAGCTCCATAAAAATGCGTTTCAAATTATTTTATTTATCATTAACGTGCATAATTAGCAACACAATGTTTCCTAAGATGGAGATCATAAGTGCAGACTTAGCGCGACAATTGCTCCTCAAAGACAATAGTCCCCCAATTAAAATCATGGAACCTAATCAGGCAAGCTTGTATGCGCTCAAAGACGGCAGTTTTATCTTATATCCTAAATATCACGGTAAATACAGTATTCTGTCATCCGATTTGAGAACGATCGAACAAATGGTTATTACGGATACTTACTTTGAAATGGCTGAAACCGATGACATCCGCGAAGTGGAGCAGCCAGCGATTTTAGAGATAGCGACTTTTTCGCAAAGCTGTAAGGGAATTTTAGAAGAACAGTTTTCTGTCTCTTTAGATTATGATAATCTCACATCTTTGGATGAGTTGGATTCCAAGATTCGAAATTATGGACTTGCGCGTCTAACGAAAAAGGAGGTCTTTACAATTATAACTTATTTGGACGAATTTTTTCATAGAAATACCGATACCGATTGGTTTATAGAGAAAATCTACACCTTAAAAACATATTGGGTGAACGGCCTGAAGAGCAAAACCGGAAAAATCTTTAGTCATTATCGGCCCTTGATGCAGACTTTTTATGAAAGTGAAAGTGAAACTTTGAATTTACGATTTCAATATCTTTCATTGATGGCAGAATACCTCGATTTGAAACCGCTTAGTTTGGAGCATATGGAGTTTTTTAAGACTCATATGAAATAGCGGTAATGTACCAGATGTGTTGATATACAAAGAAACCGAAGGCGCGGATTTTCACTCCGTGCCCGTGGTTTGTTACTTTAGTTCGGCACGGTATTACGCGGCGCTGTCGAATGAGTTTAACAGCGGTTATAACGTCAAGCGAAATTAAATGACAAAATCAGATTTTTTTGGGCCACTAATCATCTTGCTGCTGGCGATAGCCATGCATTATTTTCAACAGGTTATGAATAAATATTACTACAAAAGAAAGGATTGGTTTGAATCACTTGATGTGAACGAAAGAGACAACTACAAAAAGTACTCGGTGGAAATGCTACATTCGTATGTAAAGGGTTTAGGCTTTTTAAAATGGATTTTAGTGGTCGGTGCTTTAATTACGCTGTACCGCGAAATTAGGTGATCTACCAGCTGGTAATGTACCAGATGTGTTGATTTCCAAAAAACAAACGCCCACCCAAAAAAATACAGGGTCTGAACATATTCATAATTCAAAAATAGAACCAGCCTGGAGGCTGGTTTCTTATTTTTAATCGCTTAAAACCAAAAAAATGACATCGGATTTGACTTGGTGTTACAGACGTGTGGGTGAAGCCGAAAATAAGAATACACAAACGTTCTCAAGACGATTACAGTTGATAGAAGAACCGCTGCATTAGCGATCGGAGCATTGTTTGAGCTCTTTTGCGGAGGAACGAAGCAAAAAGCGAGTGCGGAGAGCGCGACGGCGCCTTTTCAGTGGGCGGTCGAAGTAAGCAGTGGGCAGTGGGCGCCGGAACGCCGTCATCAGTCCCAGTCCCAGTCGCAGTCACAGTGGGCTTGGTTGTCCCCGTTTACTGATTGTAGCAAGAACAGAAGCCGTTATCAGTCGCAGTAGGCTCGGTTGTCCTCGTTTACTGATTGTAGCAGGAACGGAAGCCGTCATCCGGATGAAGAAAGGGGCAGTGGCAATCGCAGCAGCGTGGTCAAACTATCGGTACAACATCCGGGGGTGGAAAACCAAAGAAACGAGGTGGCCCGCCTGAACAGCGCAGTTCGCCAAAGTGTCGGCTCTTTCCCACACAACACGCCATTGTTAGAAAATAGTTACGCAAACATAAAGTAAAAGAAAAGATTCGCAGGCTGTCATTTTCTTTTGTTTAACAATGCAGGTGCGGCCATCACATCCCGTTTCGGCCGTGTAATTTTGGGAGGTTTAATTTGTATCATACGTATGTCTGCACTTTTCCGCACTGCCCTCCTTACCCTTTTTGTAACGTTTGTCATGGGCTCTGAAAAAGGGGTCGCGCAATGCTTCCAGATTGAGAGTATCCTCGTCGATGCCTGCGGTCCCCAGGAAGGATTGAACGAAATGGTTCGCTTCCGTATTGGCCCTACGGCGGTCAACACCTCCAACTTATCGGTGATATGGCCGAATAACCCCTGGCAGGGCCTCCTCCAAAACGCTACCACCGCAGCGATAACCGCGCAACTCAATGGCGATATTATCGACGCAGGCGGATGTGGCCAACTGATCGAACCCACAGGAGGCGTACTCCCCGCCAACGCATCGGTGGTGTTGGTCACCAGTTACAATCTTGATACCAACGCGAACCAGTTTGGTCCTATCACGAGCGACATTTATATACTATACCAAAACAACCCGTCGACCATCGGCGGTCACTTTGCCAATTCGGGCACGGGTTTGCGCACGCTCCAGATCGCTTTCGGTGCCTGTAGCGACACCGTTACATATGACCGTGCCCAGCTCATCAACCAAACCGGGGGCACGAGTTCTACCAACGCCGACGGCTCTACCGTAGAGTTCAACGCCGCGGGAAACCCCACGTACATCAACAACGGTTGTGCCGCTCCCGTGCCGCCATTTACAGTCAATGCCGGATCGGCCGTTTCGGGCTGTCCGGGTGCCGTCGTTTCGTTAGCAGGGTCGGCGGAAAACTACCAGTCCGTAACCTGGTCGGCTGCCGCCGGCACGTTTTCGAATTCAGGTTCCCTTAGCACACAGTTCACGATTCCGGCCAACGCAACCGGTACCCTCGTGATCACGCTCACCGCTACCAATTCATGTGGCGCGGAGGTGTCGGATACGGTCAACGTGACGGTCACGGCGGCCCAGACGCCGAATTTTACCTCGCCATTGTCGCTTTGCTCGGGCGCTGTTCCGCCCACACTAGCCACTACCTCGCCAAATGGCATTACAGGCACATGGTCACCTGCTACTATCAACACATCGGCAAGCGGGTCCTACGTCTTTACGCCCGCTACGGGGCAGTGCGCCTCGCCCTTTACCCTCCAGGTTAACGTTACATCCACAACGACGCCCAACTTTGCTTCACCGCTCACCGTTTGCCAGGGGGCAACACCACCCGCTCTGGCCACCACCTCGCCGAACGGGGTGACGGGTACATGGTCACCGTCTACCATCAACACCTCAGCAAGCGGATCCTACGTTTTCACACCCACGACGGGGCAATGCGCTTCGCCCTTTACCCTCCAGGTTAACGTGACGCCTGCTACGACACCCAACTTTGCCTCACCGCTCACCGTTTGCCAGGGGGCAACACCACCGGCGCTCGCCACCACCTCGCCGAACGGGGTGACAGGTACATGGTCGCCTGCTACCATCAACACATCAGCAAGCGGGTCGTATGTCTTTACACCCACTACGGGGCAATGCGCCTCGCCCTTTACCCTCCAGGTCAACGTGACGCCTGCTACGACACCCAACTTTGCCTCACCGCTTACCGTCTGCCAGGGAGCGACACCGCCTGCGCTGGCCACCACCTCGCCGAATGGCATTACGGGCACATGGTCGCCTGCTACCATCA
>DATGXZ010000065.1:0-5232 GCA_035298445.1 Flavobacterium sp. | reverse complement strand
TAATGGAACGTTCACGTAACTGTTTTTTCATCAAGGTCGTATACTTGTCCGTCGGCCCATCCGCGCCTTCTGGGCGGTAGGTGCCTATGTCCCATACCATTACGGTGCCGCCGCCGTATTCGCCTTTGGGGATCGTGCCTTCAAACTGCATATAGTCAATCGGATGGTTTTCTACGTGCATCGCGAGCCGTCGGTCGGCTGGGTTGAGGGAAGGCCCTTTCGGGACGGCCCAACTGACCAAAACACCGTCGATTTCTAACCGGAAGTCGTAATGCAGGTGCGACGCGGCATGTTTCTGTACGACGAAGCGCAACGCCCCCGTTGCCTGGCCTGGTGTGCCTTTCGGTTCGCTTGTTTTCCTGAAATCGCGTTTTGCGTTGTAGCGTGAAAGTCCCATGGCTTAGTTCTTGATCGCTTCCAAACTGGCTTTCAACTGTTCGAGTAAATCGTCGGATGCCCCGCGCGTGGCTTTGGGCTTTTCGTCAGTGGCCGCGCTCACGGCCTTCTTACCCGGTTTTTCCTTTTCTTTCCGGCGGATGATTTTAAGTAGTTCATCCTTGTACGTGTCCTTGTACTTTTCCGGCTCAAAGTCACCCGTCATCTGATCGACAATGGATAAGGCCATATCGAGTTCTTTCTTTTCGAGTTTCATTTCGCCGGGAATATTGGCCTCCGCCGGATCGCGAAGGTCCTGGTCGAAACGCATCTGTATCAATAGGATGGCGTCGTCTTCTACCTTGAGGATACCGAGGTGTTCCGTACTCCGGATCACATATTTCGCGAGTCCCGCCTTTCCTGATTTTCGCAACGCTTCCCGTAGCAGGGCATAGGTTTTGCGCGCTTCCTTCGCCGGTTCGACGATGTACGGTTTTTCGAGGTATTGGGACGGGATGTCTTTCTCGAGTACGAATTCAAAAATATCGATGCGCTGCGTTTTTTCGGGAAGTGCTTTCGCAAAATCCTTTTCGTCGATGATGATGTAATCGCCGTCGTCGCGTTTGTACCCCTTGGCGATGTCGTCCCAGGCGACTTCCTTACCGTCTTTCTTACAAACCCTGACATATTGGATCTCGCATTTGTCTTTCTTGCGTATCATGTCGAGATCGATTCGGTGCGACACTGAGCCGCTAAAAAGGCGAATGGGGATGCTGACGAGTCCGAAACTGATGTTCCCTTTCCAGATTGCTTTCATGGGTCTGTGCGCGGGGATTGTACCACGTCAACCAAATTTGGGCAAACGTGTCGACCGGCGCGTTACAGCTTTCCGATTCGATCTTGCATTATGGAAAGTTGTAACATCGGTCGTCAATTATGGAAGACACAGTTCGCTGTCCGCCCGTACTTTTGACTAGGGAGAATACCCAGCTCCCCCCACTTCCTATGTCTGTACGGCGCCTCCTTCTTCTTGCCCTTTTTGTCAGTCTCTTCGCGTCCTGCGCCACCAAAAAGGTGCAGTACGGAAAGCGCGACTACACCGTCAACAGCGACACACTCGCCAAATCAAAGCTGGTTCACACCTTTTTTCTGACCGGAAATGCCGGAGCGGTTGACAGCGTGCCGGTTTCAGGCGCGTGGAACCTGTTCCGCAAACGACTCGCTACCGCTTCTTCCAAAAGCACCTTGCTGTTTCTTGGCGATAACGTGAATCCAAAGGCTACTGAACGTTTCACTCAAAACGAAATCGAGGCGCAGATCGGCCTTGCCCGTTCGTTCCGCGGCCGGACCATTTTCCTGCCGGGCGATGGCGATTGGGAAAGGGGAGGGAAGGACGCACTCCTGCGCGAGGCCCGTTACATCAACGAACGACTCGGCAAAGGCAGTTTCCTTCCCGAAAAGGGCTGTCCGATACAGGAGGTTTCAGTGAACGATAACATTACCCTGTTGCTGATTGATTCGCAATGGTACCTGCAGAACTGGGACGAGAATCCGTCGCTGAATGACGACTGCAACCTCAAAACCCGGGAGGATTTTCTCGAAAGCCTTGAGACGCGCCTTGAAGAAAACCAACATCGCCTCGTGATCGTCGCCATGCACCATCCCTTGATGAGTAATGGGGGGAATGGCGGACAATATTCATGGCGGCAACAACTCTTTCCCTTTAATGCCCCTGTTCCGCTTCCGGTAGTGGGCAGCGCGTTCAACCTGGTGCGCAGCGCGTCGGGCACGAACCGGGGTGACCTGCGCAACCGCTCTTACACGGCGTTTGTCCGTCGCGTCACCGCCTTACTGAAGGGACAGCCAAATGTGGTAGTGGTATCGGGTCACGAACGCAACCTGCAATACCTGGAACGCAATGGCCTGCAGCAAGTCATCAGTGGCGCGCTTTCCCAAACTGAAGCCGCACGGGCCATCTGGCGCGAGGATTTCTCGTATGGTGGCACGGGCTACGCGACCCTGCAGGTCTATGAGAAAGGCGAAAGCGTGGTAACCTTTTACGCCCTTCGGAACGGAAAAGAAGAGGTGTTATACCGCCATTTGCTGACAGCGGTGCGGACGGAGATCCAACCGAAGACATTCTCTCGTCAATTCCCGAAATATACCAAGGCCGCGATTTATACACCGGAAGAGACGACAAAAAGTGGCTTCCATTCGTTTTTATGGGGGAAGCACTACCGCGGACTCTATTTGCGCCCGGTCAATGCACGTACGGCATTGCTCGACACGCTTTACGGCGGTTTACGCCCTATAGAGTTAACGGGCGGCGAGCAGTCGCGGGCATTGAAACTGGAAGGACGAAACGGCAGGCAATATTCGATGCGGGCGTTGCGGAAACCGGCAGCGCGTTTCCTGCAAAAGACGGCGTTTCGCGACGTATATATCGCCGATGACCTGGAAGAGACCTATGTAGCCGATTTCATGATGGATTTTTACACCTCGTCGCATCCCTATGCCGCACTAGTGGTGGATGATCTTGCGGCGGCCATCGGCGTGGCCCATAGTAATCCGCGGTTGTATTTTGTGCCGCGACAGCCCGCATTGAGCGAATTTAATGAGACCTTCGGCGACGAACTCTACCTGATCGAAGAGCGTGCGGACGATGGTTTCGAGAAACTCGCCAGTTTCGGGAAGCCGGATGCGTTGGTCAGTACGGAAGAAGTGTTGGAGAACATCCGGAAAGATAACCGACACCGCATTGACGAGAATGCCTATATCCGCGCGCGGCTTTTTGACATGCTGTTGGGCGACTGGGACCGTCAGCAAGCCCAGTGGCGATGGGGCGCTTACAACATAAAAGGACAGGTCGTCTACAAGCCCATCCCGCGCGACCGCGACCAGGTGTTTCCGAAATACGGAGGGGCATTGCTGCCGCTGGTGTTGAGTACGCCGCCGTTGCGCCATATGAAGACCTTCCGCGATGACATCCGCAATGTCAAATGGCTCAATGCGGAAGCTTATACGCTCGACCTGGCGCTGATCACCCGGGCGTCGGCGGAGGATTGGCTTACGCAGGCTGATTACATCGACAAAAACCTGACCGATAAGACCATACAAGACGCGTTCCGCAATCTTCCCCCGGAAATGCAGGACGGCTCGGCAAGTGAGATACAGAAACGATTAAAAAGCCGCCGGAACAGGCTACGTCGGCATGCCCTTGAATATTACCGCGTATTGCACCATACCGTGCCGATTGTCGGAACCGAAAAACGCGACCGATTCGTGGTGACACGCCAACCCGACGGCGGGACCGAGGTAGTCGTGTATTATGAAACGGAAAAAGGATGGGAAGAACGCTTCCGGCATACCTACCCGCGAAAGGAAACCCGCGAAATCTGGCTGTACGGACTTGGGGCAGACGATCTTTTCGAAGTGAACGACGAAGGAAAACCAGGCGCAAAGGTGCGGCTTGTAGGCGGCAGTGAAGACGATACCTACCACATTGAAGACGGACGCCGGGTTCTGGTGTATGATTCGCCAACACCTGAAACGGCGATCGAAACAGATGGTCGCGCACGGCTGTCGATGACATATGACTACGATTTGAACCGCTATGATTACCGCCGGCCGAAATACAGTTATTTGGGAAAACTGCCGTATCTGGGCTACAATCCGGATGATGGCGTCAAGATAGGGGCACGGTTGGCGTTGACGGTGAATGGCTTCCACCGGAATCCGTTTTCGCAGCGTCACATCCTGCGGGGTAACTACTATTTCGCTACCAAAGGCTATGAAGTGATTTACAACGGGGAATTCCCCAGCCGACTCCGGAAGTGGCGTTTCGGGCTCGATGCGCGCTATACCTCACCGGTTTTCAGTTTTAATTTCTTTGGATATGGCAACGAGACGGTTGATCCCAGGAAGTCGGAAGGACTTGACTACAACCGCGTGAAAAGCCAGTTCATTTCGGTGGTGCCCGGCCTTACGTATACGGCGGACAACGGCCTTTTTGTGTACGGACAGGTTTTGTATGAGTCGTATGCCGTGCAGGAGACCGAAGGACGTTTTATCGCCACGGGTCTTGCTAGGCCGGACGTGTTCAGCCAACAACAGTTCGCCGGTCTGGCGGTGGGGTATGGTTTCCGAAATTACGACAGCGAGGCATTGCCTACGCTCGGACTTGCATTTTTGGCAGAGGTGGGATGGAAGGTAAATCTCGAAGATACACGTCGGCAGTTACCCCACGCCACGTTGTTGCTGTCGATTACCCACAAACTGGTACCCGACGGACGTCTGGTAGCCGCTTCGCAGGCGAAAGCCCGCTTCTTGTTCAGCGACGATTATGAGTTCTACCAGATGGCCACCATCGGCGGTGATTATGACGTCAGGGCATTCCGGGCCCAGCGCTTCTCGGGGAAACAGTCGTTTTTCCAGAGTACTGACCTGCGGTATGAAATCGGGAAGATCCGTCGCAGCGTGTTGCCGTTGCGCTATGGCGTGTTGGGCGGCTTCGATTACGGCCGTGTGTGGTTGCCGGGCGAAGTATCCGACACCTGGCACACGTCGTATGGAGGTGGACTTTGGCTCACGGGTATCGATATCGTGACGGCTAAAGTATCCTATTTCATGTCGCCGGAAGGCGGGCGTGTGTCGTTCGGACTCGGTTTCGGTTTTTAACCTCGTCTTCTTCCTTCGTCCAATCGACGGAAACGCCTATATTTGCAACCGCAAAAACCATCTCATGAAAGCAGGTATCGTCGGGTTGCCGAACGTCGGAAAATCCACTCTCTTCAACTGTTTGTCTAACGCCAAGGCACAGAGCGCGAACTTTCCGTTCTGTACGATCGAACCGAATGT
>DATGXZ010000064.1:0-20548 GCA_035298445.1 Flavobacterium sp. | reverse complement strand
GAGTATCTCTATATAAAAGCGGACCGATTTGGCCACAGCGCCGGATGTGCCCGTGACCGTAATAGGGTAGATTCCGGGTGTGCAGCTCCCCGTGTTTGTTATGGTGAGGGTGACGGTTCCGGGAGTTGAAATCGAGGATTGTGATAAACTCACAACAGCGGGGGAAGGCACGCCAGCCACGGTGAGGTCTGTCACGCCCGAGAAACCGTCGGTGGTGAAATAGTCGAAACTGAACGATGTATCCACTCCCTGGCAACTCGCTTTGTTCTGTCCACCCGCACCACCTGCAAACGACATGGCAAACGTTGAGCCCGATGCCGTGGTCGTAAAAGAGGTGTTGGACAGATCGAAGAAAATGTTCCCGTTACCCCGTACCATGATTCGGTTGGTGGTTCCGGTGGTAGCGGGAAGGGTAACGAGTTCAGACCCGTCATTCGGCACTTTGGCGGCCAGTAATGTCGGAAACGTCAGGCCTCCGTCGGTAGACAGGTAAATATCGACATACGCACAGTTGATGTTATTTGCGGTCGTCCCCGCCACATCCCAGGTTACAGTTTGGTTGGAGGCACCCGCCCACGAGACAGCGGTGTTGGGCGACGTTACGAGAAAGGGACCCGCGGTGCCGTTGACATTCACGACCATCAGGTCGGAAGCCGTTTGCCCGCCTCCGGCGACGTTGTCACGAACGGTTACCGAAAAATTGAAGGTGCGTGCGATAGAAGGCAGTACTTCCCAGGTGTTGGAGGTCGCCCCGGTCAATATCGTGGAAAGGGAAGGGAAGTAGCGCGTCGGACTGGTGGTGCCGGGCAACGTACGGAACATCGGTCCGGCAGTTCTCGTTGCTGTCGGAGCCGCGTTGTTCTGCGAGGTCGGCAATACAGCCTCGGGATCCCGCTGCTCCCAACAAAAGGTAATCGCGTTGCCATCCGGATCCGATCCAGTAGCCGTCAGCAGGAATGGCGTTGATTTCGGTATGGTATAATCAGCGCCGGCATTGGCGGTCGGCGGGTTATTGGTGAAGTTGGTAATCTGCGCACAAGACGATGATACGCCCGACTGCACGTTGGCTGAGATGTCGCGGATATTCACATAGGCGAAATAGTCGTCAGAATTGCTTTGTACATTAGCGGCACAGATGCCGGCATAGCCCATGATACTTGAACCACTTCCGGTCTCGACTTCAGTGTTGTTGCCCGACCGGCAGGAGTTGTTGCTCTGCGTGTGGTAGCCGCCGAACTGATGCCCCATTTCGTGTGCCACATAGTCGATATCGAAAGCATCGCCCGTGGGGTTGGAACGACCGGTGTAGCCGCGTCCTTTATGGAAACTCGTCTGGCTGGTAGATGCGCAAACGCATCCGATACAACCGGCATTACCACCTCCGGTGGTGTTGAAGTTGTGTCCGATATCGTAGTTGGCAACGCCGATCACCGAGTCGATGGTTTGGGCCGTCATGGTGTTGAACTCGCTGGTCCAGGGGTCGGTAGCGGCATCAAGGTAAATGATTTGGTCGTTATTGGCAACGAACACCATCGTGATAGCCAGGTCTTTTTCATAAACGCCGTTGACCCGTGTCATGGTAATTGCCATCTGGGCCTGCACATTCGCCTTTTGTTGCGCGACGGTGCCGGTGCCCTTGAAGAGCGTTGCATACTCGCCATTGCAACTGAGGGCCAGACGATAGGTGCGTAATTTTTTGTCATTCGAGTCAAGACGGAACTCCCGATTGGCCCTCGTCCCTGCGGCGGTTTCCTCTGTCGTACATGAGAAGCCGAGGTCGGCTACCGATAAAGCCGCTTTTTCATATACTATATAGGTCTTCCGATCTTCTGTATAAGGATCGATGAAAACCGTACTACTGCCAGACGACATCGTCATACTATGCAAGCCGAACTGCGTCACGCTGAAACGGGCTACGGCCGTCGGGTCGGTAAGGCCCTGTGCGGCATACGAGCGAATATCGGGAAACTTGCGCTGCAACTCCGGCTCCATAATGGGCGTTTCGATCACGTCGTAGGCAGCCAAAACCCCGTCAGCACCAGGCAGGAAGACGGTATGAAGGCCACGGGGTTGGCCATCGCCCCGCACCGGCACACCCACCAACTGCTGTTTAAAGGCTTGAAGGTCAAGTTCGAACAGGGTGTATGCGGCCGGAAACGAACTGCGGTTCACCTTCGGCGCCGAGAGCTCTTTTGCAGAAGAGACGCGGGTCCACATGGCCGGGGTTTGTGCGAAAGCGAAAACCGAAAAAAGAAGGAGGCAGAGGGAAGCGATTTTTTTCATGTTCTTCGAGTAGGGGCTCGAAAAGTATGAAAAAAAGAGGAAAATTGTTAAAAAAACGTCGTCAAACTGCTACTATTCCCTTAATATGCGGATGGGGGTCGTAGTCAACCAATGTGAAGTCATCGAAGGTAAAACCAAAGATCTCGGTTACCTCCGGATTGAGCAACATCTTCGGTAACGGACGTGGTTCACGCGACAGTTGCAGCTGCAGTTGTTCGATGTGATTGTTGTAGATGTGCGCATCGCCGAATGTATGGATGAAGTCGCCGGGTTGTAATCCGACTACCTGCGCGACCATCATCGTAAACAGCGCATAGGATGCAATGTTGAAAGGTACGCCAAGGAAAATATCCGCACTGCGCTGGTAAAGCTGGCACGAGAGTTTCCCATCGGCAACATAAAACTGGAAAAAGGCATGGCAGGGGGGAAGGGCGGCTTTACCGTTGGCGACATTCTCGGCAAACGATTTGGTCGTATCGGGTAACACTGAAGGGTTCCAGGCCGATACCAGCATCCGGCGGCTGTTGGGGTTGGTCTTGAGCGTCTCGACCAACTCGGCGATCTGGTCAAGGTTGGTGCCGTCCCAGTTACGCCACTGGAAACCGTAGATCGGTCCGAGGTCGCCGTTTTCATCCGCCCATTCGTCCCAGATCCGGACGCCGTTTTCCTTTAGGTAGCCTATGTTGGTCTCGCCTTTCAGGAACCACAGGAGTTCGTGTATGATTGATTTTACGTGCAGTTTTTTGGTCGTTACCAATGGAAATCCCTCGCTGAGGTCAAAGCGCATTTGGTAGCCAAAGACACTGATAGTGCCGGTGCCGGTTCGATCGCCTTTCTGGCTGCCGTTTTCAAGTACGTGGCGGACAAGGTCGTGGTACTGCTTCACTTTGCAAATTTTGGGTTTTGAGGTAGGGTTTGGATGGATGTCATCCGTTCCCTGTCCAAAAAAAACTGTATCAAAAGGGGGCGATTTCCGTTAAACCGGTACCGCGCCCAATATGTTAGGATTCCCGTCTTGAGATTTCATCGCGGATCTTCGCCGCTTTCTCATAATCTTCATTTTCGACTGCCCCTTCCAGCAACTCATACAGTTCAGAGAGGCTGTTGGCGGCGTAGGTGTCGGATGGCGCCTGGTTGGTTTCTTCGAGGCCAAAAGTTTCCGGGCTCGAAAGCACGTCGTCGTTTTCCGGGGTTTCACGGTCGTCGGCCGGGTTGGCTTTCAGGTAGATACCCGCCTTATCCAGGATGTTCTTGTAGGTAAAGATCGGAGCCGAAAAACGAAGTGCCAGCGCAATGGCGTCAGAGGTGCGGGCGTCGATGATCTCTTCGATCTTATCGCGTTCGCAGATAATGCTTGAATAGAAGACACCGTCGACGAGTTTATGGATGATGACCTGCTTCACCACGATGTCGAACCGGTCGGCGAAGTTCTTGAAAAGGTCATGCGTCAGCGGACGCGGCGGGCGGATCTCTTTTTCAAGCGCGATGGCAATCGACTGCGCCTCAAAGGCACCGATCACGATAGGCAGCTTACGGTCGCCATCCACTTCGTTTAGGATCAGCGCGTAGGCACCGTTTTGCGTTTGGCTATACGAAATCCCTTTTATGGTCAACTTGACTAAACTCATACGGCAAAGGTACAATCGTTTAACGATTGGGGCAAGTGTCGTTTATTAGTAAAAAAGGCTGCCAAAAACGACTATTTCGGGCAGCCTCGTATGGGCAAATTAACTAAAAATTTTACTGGAATACGCGGACGGCTACATACATTTTGCTAAAGTTATGAGCCGCCGCGGTTGAAAACGAACGTTTTAGTTGTTCGCTTTGAACGCACGGAGTTTTTCCGTCAGTTTCGGTACGATTTCGAAGGCATCGCCCACTACTCCGTAGTCCGCTACCTTAAAGAACGGCGCATCCGCGTCAGAGTTGATGACGAGCTTTACTTTCGATGAGTTGATACCGGCAATGTGCTGGATCGCACCTGAAATACCGATTGCGATATACAGGTTGGTCGCTACTGGTTTTCCGGTTTGGCCTACGTGCTCGCTGTGGGGTCTCCAACCGAGGTCAGATACCGGTTTTGAGCAGGCAGTCGCCGCACCCAGTACGGAGGCCATTTCTTCGAGTATGCCCCAGTTTTCAGGGCCTTTGAGTCCACGGCCGCCAGACACCACGATGTCGGCATCGGCGATGGTTACTTTGCCGGATCCCTTTTCGACTGATTCAGTTTTGATACCGAAGTCGGCGTCGTTCAAAGAAGGCGAGAAGGCTTCTGAAGCCGCTGCAGCGCTTTCCTCTTTGATTCCGTAGGAGTTCTTCGCGAGTCCGATGACTTTCACGTCGGTAGCCAGTTCGGTTACCTGGAAGCCTTTGTTCGAGAACGCGGTGCGCTTCACCTGGAACGGAGCGGTGCTGAGAGGGAGTCCGACTACGTTAGAAGCGTAGGCTGCACCCAATCCGACAGCTACCAGCGGCGCCATGTAGAGGCTGTCGGTAGTCGAAGACAACACGACCAGTTTCGCACCTTCTTTCTGTGCCGCCTGTTTTAGGAGGTCGGCATAGGCTTTGGCGTTGAAGTTTTTCAGGCGGTCATCGCTGACGGTCAGTACTTTGTCGACGCCGTATTTTCCGAGTTCGGATACGTCGCCCGCGTTTACGGTTACCGCTGTTACGGTGGTGCCCAGGTCAGAAGCGACCTTTTTGGCGTAGGAAGCCAATTCAAAAGCGACTTTCTTGAATTTGCCTTCCGCAGATTCTGCGTATACTAAAATGGACATATATTTTTTGTTTTAGTCCGGAACGTATGTAATAGGTTCCGGAAGAAATGAATGTTTATTTGCAGTGTCCAAGCCTTTTGGTCTTCCCGACTTTCAGACTTTCGACTTTCAGACTTTCAACTTAAATCACCTTCGCTTCCGAGTGCAACGCGTTCACCAATTCGTCGAGGTTGTCGACGGTGAAGAGCTTCACGGCTGATTTTGGTGCCGGGCGCTCGAATTTCACGGCTTTGGTTTCCACGGTTACGCCGACCGGTTCGAGTACGTTGATCGCTTTGGTACGGGCTGTCATAATACCGCGCATGTTTGGGATACGAAGGTCTTTCTCTTCGACGATGCCTTTTTGTCCGCCTACGATAAGCGGCAGTGAAGCCGACAACGTTTCTTTTCCGCCGTCGATTTCGCGTACGGCTTTCGCGGTTGTGCCGTCAACGGTCAGGCCGATGCAGGAGTTGACGAAGTTCATACCCGTCAGGGCTGCCAGCATTCCGGGCACCATACCGCCGTTGTAGTCGAGTGACTCTTTGCCGCAGATGACGAGGTCATAGCCACCCTGTTTGACCACTTCCGCCAGTTGCGTGGCGACGAAAAAGCCATCGGTTGGCTGTGCGTTCACGCGGATACCTTCGTTGGCACCAATCGCTAACGCCTTGCGCAGGGTTGGCTCGGTGTCGGGTCCGCCGACGTTTACCACGGTTACCGTTGCACCTTGCTGCTCCTGGAACCAAATGGCGCGTGTGAGCCCGAATTCATCGTTCGGGTTGATGACAAACTGCACGCCATTGGTGTCGAACTTGGTGTCACCGTCCGTGAAATTGATTTTGGATGTTGTATCAGGCACGTGGCTGATGCAGACTAATATTTTCATGTAATCACAGATTAAAAGGGGAAGTTTTCCGGATGCGAAAGTACGAAGTATTTCCCTAAAAACTACTATGCATGCATATTAAATTTCACTATTATATCGATTTCGGAGCATGGATTGCGGCCCGGATGGAAGCGGCATCCTTTTGCCGCGGGGTTCGCGGCGAAAGATAGAGCGGACAGCCGGAATTGTCCGCCCTTATCAAAAACGCCGAAACCACTTCCCAAATCATACAAAATCCCTATTTTTGCTATCCGAAAATCTGATAACACGTATATATGAGAACGATACAGTTCCGTGAGGCCATAGCCGAAGCGATGAGTGAAGAGATGCGCCGCGACGAAGCGGTGTATTTGATGGGTGAGGAAGTGGCCGAGTACAACGGCGCCTACAAAGCGTCGAAAGGGATGCTCGACGAGTTCGGGCCGAAGCGCGTGATCGACACGCCGATTGCCGAACTTGGTTTTGCCGGTATCGCGGTAGGTTCGGCCATGAACGGCTGTCGTCCGATCGTGGAATTCATGACCTTTAACTTCTCGCTCGTCGGTATCGACCAGATTATCAACAACGCAGCGAAAATGCGCCAGATGTCAGCCGGGCAGTTCCCGATGCCGATGGTGTTCCGCGGTCCTACGGCTTCTGCCGGACAGTTGGCGGCAACGCACTCGCAGGCGTTCGAGAACTGGTTTGCCAACACACCTGGACTGAAGGTGGTGGTGCCGTCGACGCCGTATGATGCGAAAGGGTTGCTGAAATCGGCGATCCGCGACAACGATCCGGTGATTTTCATGGAGTCGGAGCAGATGTATGGCGACAAAGGCGAAGTACCGGAAGAAGAATACACGATTCCACTTGGTGTGGCCGATATCAAACGCGAAGGTTCGGATGTGACCATCGTGTCGTTCGGAAAAATCATCAAGGAAGCGTTGGCTGCGGCTGAAACATTGGCTGCGGAAGGCATTTCCTGTGAAGTAATCGACCTGCGCACCGTGCGTCCGATGGATTATGACGCGATCCTGAACTCGGTGAAGAAAACCAATCGCCTGGTGGTGCTGGAAGAAGCCTGGCCGTTTGCGAGCGTGGCGGGCGAAATCACGTATATCGTGCAGGAGCGTGCTTTCGACTACCTCGATGCGCCAATCCAACGTATTACGACGGCTGACACACCTGCGCCGTATTCTCCGGTGTTGCTGAAAGAATGGTTGCCGAATGCGGACGACGTGATTAAGGCGGTTCGCAAAGTGGCGTATAAGAAGAATTGATAATTGATAATTGAGAATTGGGGGAGAGGCGGTTGTGTTTAAATTTCGCGCCACCTTCATCGATTTTCAATTAATACGGTATCTTTGGGCTCCTCTGATAATGAGGGGCCTTTTTATTTTATGAATTACCGATTACTACTTCCGTTTTTCCTTCTTTTTCTATCGATTTCCGCCGTGGCCCAAACGAAGGTGTCTGGTGTCGTAATAGACAGCCAGGGACTCCCGGTGGGCTTTGCCAATGTGTCGTTCAAAGGAACCACTGAAGGGGTGGTCACCAACGAAGACGGTCATTTTTACCTCGAGTCGCCCTATGACCGCAAATTGTTGGTGGTGTCGTTCGTGGGCTACCAGACGGTTGAGGTAGACCTGACCAAGAGTGTTAGCTATAATATGAAGGTGACGCTTCCGGATGGACAGGAGCTGAAAGAGGTGAAAGTCTATACGGGTAAGACGTCGAAAAAGAACAATCCGGCTCTCGACATCCTCCGGAAAATCTGGGCGCGACGTCGCAAGAACGGACTGAAGATGTTCAAGCAGTATGAAATGGACAAGTATGAGAAGGTGGAGTTCGACATGAACACCATCGACAGTGCCATGATGAAGAGCAAGCTGTTCAAAGGGATGGAATTCGTTTTCACCTACATGGACACCTCGAGCATCACCGGTAAGACCTACCTGCCTATCTTCATCAACGAGGCGCTTTCAAATGTGTATGGCGACAACGTGCGCAGCAAGGTCAAGGAGGTGCTGAAGGCGAACAAGAACTCCGGTTTCAGTTCGAACCAACAGATTTTGGCCTTCATCAAAGACCTGTATGCCGAATACGATATTTACGACAATTACCTGAAGTTTTTCGACAAGGCCTTCACAAGCCCGTTGTCGCGCACCGGTATTGACGTATATAATTATGTGTTGGCCGATAGTGCCTTCGTGGATAAGAAGTGGTGTTATAACATCGTGTTTTACCCCCGACGAAAGGGCGAGTTGACATTCAAAGGCGACTTTTGGGTGGCCGACACGACCTTTGCCATCAAGTCGATCAGTATGGCGGCAACGAAAAGCGCGAACATCAACTGGGTTAAAGACATTTATATCGAGCAGGAGTTCGATGTGGTGAACGATTCGGTGTTTTTGCTGACACGCGACTATATGATGACCGATTTCGCTTTGAACAAGAAGGAGAAATCAAAAGGGATTTATGGGAAGCGGACGACACTTTTCCGGAATCACGTGTTCAATAAGGAACATCCGGAGGAATTCTATCGTCCGGAGGTGAACTCGTTTGATGAATCGGTCTACAAGCGCGACGATGATTTTTGGGCCGAGAACCGCTTTGAGGAACTCAATAAAGACGAAAAGGGCGTTTATAACATGCTCGACAGCCTGCAGCACAACCGAAAATTCCAGCGATTATACGATATTGTTTCGATTCTGGGAAGTGGCTACGTGCAGTTCGGGAATTTTGATTACGGTCCCATTTTCTCCACTTTTGGATTTAATGAAGTGGAAGGACTGCGGATCCGGGCGGGCGGACGCACCTATTTCGGGCAGAACGACCCGTGGCGTCTCCAGGGCTATGTAGCCTATGGGTTTAAGGATGATAAAGTAAAATATGGTGTGTCGGGCCGGTGGTTGCTTGATAAGAAGAAGCGTCTCATCCTGACAGGCGGGCATCGACGCGATGTGGAACAGATTGGAGCCAGCCTTACGACGACGAATGACATATTGGGGCGGAGCTTTGCTTCATCGGCGTTGTTCACCAATGGAAGTAATGGAAAACTTACGACCATCAGCCTGAGTTCGCTGTCGTTGGAGATCGAGCCGGTGAAAAACCTGACATTCCAGGCGGGTTTCTCGTATCGAACGCTGGAATCGGCTTCGTCTACGTTCAGCCTGGCCTACTACACCGACCTTACGCAACAGCAGGTGAAGAGCAACATCCGGCAGTCGGAAATGAGTATCCAGCTTGACTGGACGCCGAAGCGCAAAACCGTCGGATATGGCGTGGAACGCAATATCGTTGACAGTCCGTATACACGCCTGTTCCTTAACTACAGCCAGGGCTTCAAAGGCGTCTTCGACAGCGACTTCGATTACGAGCGCTTCCAGTTGTATTATAAACAACCGCTGAACATCGGCGGGCTGGGTCGTCTGGATGTGATTACAGAAGTAGGGAAGACCTATAGTTATATCCCGCTGGGTCTGATGACCATCGTACCGGGTAACCAGACGTATTTTACGATTGAGAATACCTTCAACCTGCTTGACTTCTACGAGTTCGCCGCCGACACCTACGCCACGTTGCAGTTGCAGCACAATTTCGGCGGACGTATTTTCTCGCGTATCGGTCCGTTGCGCAAACTCAACTGGCGTGAGACGATTGGCTTCAAGGGAGTGGTGGGGACGATCAGCGATAAGAACAAGCTGATTAATATCCCGTCGGGGCTCGAATACCGCGCACCGGAAAACTTCTATTGGGAGTGGAATGCCGGTATCGGCAACATCTTCAAGGTGTTTCGTATTGAGTTCGCCTGGAGGGGATCGTATATCAGTCCGACCTCTAACAACTTCGGGGTGAAAGGATCGTTTGGGTTTTATTTCTAACGGATACGCCAAATCCCATTTTCATGAAACATGCGTTCGACCACCTTACCGCGGCAGATGCGACTTTCCATGAAATAGTGGCCACCTACGGTTATCCCACGCCCCAATTGCGCGCGCCCGGTTTCGCGGCCATGGTGCACATCATCCTTGAGCAACAGGTGTCGATTGCATCGGCGAAAGCCACCTATGCCAAATTGAACATACTTCTCGATGGGATAACGCCTTCGACCACCCTGTCGGCATCCGACGAAACCTATCGTAAGGCAGGTGTATCGCGACAGAAAACGGCGTACATCCGTGACATGGGACAACGGGTAGTGTCAGGTATCCTCAACTTTGAAAGTCTGTCATCCAAGACGGAAGCCGAGGTGCGGGCCGAACTGCTTCAAATAAGAGGCGTCGGGCATTGGTCGATTGATGTCTACCTCATGTTTTGCCTACAATCAGAAGATATACTGCCGCTGGGCGACATCGCCATCGTCAACACGATGAAAGAATTCTGGCCCGACCTGTCGGCAGCGGAAAGGGAAGAGAAAGCGGCAACCTGGAAGCCGTATCGGACTGCAGCGGCGTATCTGTTGTGGCATCATTATCTCCGGCGACGCGGGCGCTACGACCTGTGAAGCGGGCATTTGGCGGGTGGGTCCGAAACGTCTTCTTTATTTCCCCTGAAAACCCTCGCTGCGTCTTAAAAATTTGTTATTTTTGCACCCGTTAATAAAAGACTAAGAACTTATGGAGAAATTTATCGTTTATGTTCCTGTCGCTATGGCGGTTATCGGACTTGCGTTCATGCTGGTCAAGGCGATGTGGGTAAACAAACAGCCTGCAGGTGATGAGAAAATGCAAGGCATTTCGAAAGCCATTGCAGAGGGCGCTCTTGCGTTCCTTAACGCCGAGTACCGCATTTTGGGCGTATTCGTCGTGTTGGCAGGAGGTGCGCTCTTCGCTGTATCCCAACTTGTTGAGACATCGCACTGGATGATTGTCGTAGCTTTTGTTTTCGGCGCCGTGTTTTCAGCGCTTGCCGGTAACATCGGGATGCGTATTGCAACGAAATCAAATGTCCGTACTACACAGGCCGCCCGTACCAGCCTTCCTGACGCGCTGAAGGTTTCTTTCGGTGGAGGAACGGTTATGGGTCTGGGTGTTGCCGGTCTTGCTGTATTGGGCCTCTCCCTTTTCTTCCTGTTCTTCGTATCACAGTTTGTGACAGAAGGCGGTGACTTTTACACGCAGATGACCCTGGTGTTGGAAACCCTTGCCGGGTTCTCGCTGGGTGCTGAATCGATCGCACTCTTCGCCCGTGTGGGTGGAGGTATCTATACAAAAGCAGCTGACGTAGGGGCTGACCTCGTGGGTAAAGTAGAAGCCGGTATCCCAGAGGATGACCCGCGTAACCCTGCCACGATTGCCGACAACGTAGGTGACAACGTGGGTGACGTAGCCGGTATGGGAGCCGACCTTTTCGGTTCGTATGTGGCTACCGTACTCGCCTCAATGGTGTTGGGTAACTACATTATCAAAGACATGACAGAAGCCGGGGGCGCACAGTTCACCGACAAATTCAATAATATGGGGCCGATCGTACTTCCGCTGGTTATTGCCGGTGTAGGTATCCTGGCGTCTATCATCGGAACATTCTTCGTTCGTATCAAAAACAATGACGCCAAAGAAGCACAGGTGCAGGGCGCCCTTAACCTGGGGAACTATGTATCGCTTGCACTTACGGTAGTCGCTTGTTATTTCCTGATCGATTATATGTTGCCAGCCGAAATCAAGATGAAGTTCTTCGGTGAAGGCATGGTAACCGTTCCGAAAATGCACGTGTTCTATGCAACCCTGGTAGGTTTGGCAGTAGGATTGTTGATTTCTGCCTTTACCGAATTCTACACGGCCCTTGGTAAGAAGCCGGTTTTGAACATCGTACAGAATTCGTCAACCGGTGCAGCTACCAACATCATTGCTGGTTTGGCTACCGGTATGAAGTCGACCTTCTCTTCCGTACTCCTCTTCGCTGCGGCGATCTGGGGATCGTATGAACTCGCCGGTTTCTATGGCGTGGCGATTGCAGCGTCGGCCATGATGGCGACTACGGCAATGCAGTTGGCAATTGACGCGTTTGGCCCGATTGCGGATAACGCGGGCGGTGTAGCAGAGATGAGCGAGCTTCCGAAAGAAGTACGTCAGCGTACCGACGTTCTTGATTCAGTGGGTAACACCACAGCGGCCGTTGGTAAAGGTTTTGCAATTGCATCTGCTGCCCTTACGGCACTGGCCCTTTTTGCGGCGTATGTAACGTTTACGGGCATCGACGGTATCAACATCTTCAAGGCCGACGTGTTGTCAGCCCTGTTCATCGGTGGTATGATTCCGGTTGTTTTCTCGGCCCTTGCGATGCAATCAGTAGGTAAGGCAGCCATGGACATGGTGAACGAAGTGCGTCGTCAGTTCCGCGAAATTCCAGGTATCATGGAAGGAACCGGAAAGCCTGACTACGGCAAGTGTGTGGATATCTCTACCCGTGCTGCATTGCGCGAGATGATGCTTCCGGGTGCCATCACCATCACCGTTCCAATCCTTGTCGGGATTTTCATGGGTGCTGAAGCATTAGGTGGTTATATGGCCGGTGTGTGCGTTTCAGGTGTTCTTTGGGCGATCTTCCAAAACAACGCAGGTGGTGCATGGGACAACGCGAAGAAATCGTTCGAGGCTGGTGTTATGATCAACGGCGAAATGACCTATAAAGGTTCAGACGCACACAAAGCGGCTGTAACTGGTGACACCGTGGGTGATCCATTTAAAGATACATCAGGTCCGTCTATGAACATCCTGATCAAACTTACGTGTCTTGTTGGACTTGTAATTGCGCCAATCCTCGGTGGCCACCATGCCACAACCGTAAAAGAAGGCGTACAGACAGCTTCTTGCTGCTCCGCTGACTCAGGGAAGTGCCTTTCAATGACTGCTGAGGAGTGCGAAGCAAAAGGTTGCACCAATGCGTCTTGCGAGCACCGTGTAGGGGCAGAAACCGCTGCACCTGCTGCACCTGCTGCGGTTGAACCGGCTGCTGAAGAAACAGAAGCGACAGAGAACTAAGCGTTCTTACTTACATAGATAAAGAAAAACCTCCCAATCGGGAGGTTTTTTTATGTGGTGGCGCCAGTGCGTAGCGTTGGTTGGGTTGGAAGGGGAGCGTGTGCGGTAAAGATGTCCCCCGTAAAATACGCAAGTGAAATCGCGAATTTTTCGATGGTACGGGAAGGCCCCAGACCTCAAAGGTTTTCAAAACCTTTGAGGTCTGAAAGGTACCCGAAATGCGGAAAACAGCGGTACGGGAAAACCACCTATTTTGTTAAAAAAAGCGATGAAAAAAAGAAGAAAAATGGGACGACCTCCCAGTACCCCGTAAATTTGTACTCAGTTACTCAGTTACTCAGTTACTCAGTTACTCAGTTACTCAGTTACTCAGTTACTCAGAGACTCCACTAAAACAACCCATTCAACTCCGCATTAATCCTGTTGATCACATTCCCCAAGTCTTCAGGGTTGTTGACGAAGTCAATTTTATCGACGTCAATGATCAGCAGTTTGCCTTTGTCGTATTTCTGGATCCAGGCTTCATAGCGCTCGTTGAGGCGACTGAGATAATCGATGGAAATCGAGTTTTCGTAATCGCGTCCGCGTTTGTGGATCTGCGATACCAGGTTGGGAATCGAACTACGTAGGTAAATCAACATATCCGGAGAACTGACCAGGCTTTCCATCAATTCGAAAAGCATGGTGTAATTCTGGAAGTCGCGGTTGGTCATGAGTCCCATCGCATGGAGGTTGGGCGCAAAAATGTGCGCATCCTCATAAATGGTACGGTCCTGTATGATTTTCTTGCCACTTTCACGAAACTGCAGGATCTGGCGGAAACGACTGTTCAGGAAGTAAATCTGCAGGTTGAACGACCAACGTTCCATTTGGTGGTAAAAGTCGTCGAGATACGGATTGTCGACCACATCCTCATAATGCGGCTCCCAATTGAAGTGCTTGGCCAAAAGGCGGGTCAGGGTCGTTTTTCCGGCACCGATGTTTCCGGCAATCGCGATGTGCATCAGCGTAATGGGATTTTGTAGTTCGTAATTTCGTGGTCGGTAAAAATACTTAAAATTCCGTCGGAGACCGCGAAATTTTTAATGCTTTTTCCCGCATCCAACACCGTTTTTTCTACGCCCGAGCCGTCGGGAAAAAACCGGATCGAGGTGCCGTCAACGCGCCATATCCGGCCGTTTTCCAGTTGTAAGCCGTCGCCGGAGGCCACACGTCCGACCGTCACCATCCGTCCGAAGACATTGCAGGTGTAGTAGATCCCTTTTTCGTCGATCCAGTAGAAGTCGTTGAAATCGGAGGCATAGGTCACGGGTCGTGGAATCGGTTGCGTAATGAAGGTTGTTTTGCTGGAGTTCAGGTCGTATAGCCCCAGTCGAAGCGTCAGGCTATCGTAGAGCCAAAGCCGGTTTTGCGAGGCGAGTCCACACGCAGTCACCAGCAACGCCGGGTCTTTTTCCGCAAACGGTATGCGCTGGATCTCGTTCAATTGGTTGTCCAATAAAACCGCCGTGTTGAAGTCGCTATAGAACAGCACCATCCGCAACGGGTTTCGAAGGTCGACCCGCAACAGATGGCCGAGCGACACGTTTCGGTATTCCACGCGGTCAGCTCCGGTTTGCCGGAAAAAGGTATTGTCGAGGATACCATACAAGGCACCCGACGCGTCCCGACCGCAGAACACATCGGCTTTAAAGGGAATGGAAGCGTCTTTCGTCGGTGTCTGGCACCATCCTGCTGAAATCCAAAGTAAAAGCAACCACTTTTTCATGTTCCGAAGGTACAAAAATCCACTTGTGCAACGCGGGCGTTTTTTCACACAACACAGCATAAATTAACACAGTTTTCGTAACATTCGCTTTTGCTTTTTGTCATATTTGCCGAGATTAAATTCCTCCCAATGAAACACCTCCACTATTTTATGGCCCTTTTGCTGGTGTCAGCGTCCGCTGTCGCCCAGAAAGACTTCCAGGGCATGGCTGTTTACGAATCAAAGACCAGCACCGCCGATTTCAATTCGGCCATGGGCGGCAACCGCGAGATCACGCCCGAAATGCGAAAGATGATCGAAGAACGGATGAAGGCGATGTTCGAGAAAACCTTCATCCTGAATTTTGACCGCAGTGCCTCGATTTATAAAGAGGAAGAAAAACTCGACACACCCGGCGGAGAAGGTACGGGCGGCGGGCGCCGGATGATGATGTCATTCATGGGTGGTGGTGGCACCTATTATAAAAATGTAAAAGAGAAACGGTACGTCGTCGATAAAGAGTTTATGGGGAAAGAGTTCCTCGTAAAGGATTCACTCCCGAAATTAGAGTGGAAACTAGAAGGGGAAACACGCCAAATAGGCGGGTACACCTGCTACAAAGCCACGGCCGTACGTCCTGCCTCTCCGGCCGATTTCCGCAACTTCCGTTTCAAAGGAAAGCCGGAGGAGAAGAAAGAAGAGAAAGAGGAGAAGAAGTCGACAAACTTCACCGACCAATTTGAAATGCAGAAGGAAATCATCATCACGGCTTGGTACACCCCGGATATCCCGATTAACCAGGGCCCTGGCGACTATTGGGGACTTCCGGGTTTGATTTTGGAAGTGTCGGATGGAAAAACGGTGATCCTGTGTTCGAAGGTGGTGTTGAATGTCAAGGAAAAAGCCGACATCAAAGAACCGTCTTCCGGAAAGGTCGTCAGCCAGAAAGAGTATGACGACATTGTGGTCAGGAAGATGGAGGAACTGAAGGAACAGGGTATGGGACCTGGCGGCAATAACCGGATGCAAATACGAATGGGACGTTGATCCCGGGAACGGTTACCATGAAGTCACTTTTTGCCCTGCTGGCCCTCGCGACGGCACTTACCGCCCGATCGCAAACGATTCGTCTTGACGGCACTGTCACCGACGACAAGAAAGCACCCCTTGAAATGGCCAACGTAATGGCCATCAACCAGGCAACCAAAGCGATGGATGCCTATGCCATCACGAACGACAAAGGACGCTTTTACCTGAACCTGAAGCCCAATACGGCCTATACGGTAAAGTTGAGTTTCCTCGGATTCAAACCCAAAGAACTGACCATCAATACGGGCACCTCTGACATGCGGCAGGAAATCGTCATGGAAGAGGGTGGCATCGAACTGGAAGGTGTGGAAATCGTCAACGAAATGCCCGTTTCCATCAGCGGCGATACTATCGTCTACAACGCCGATTCATTTAAAACCGGAACCGAGCGAAAACTGGAGGATGTCCTGAAAAAGCTTCCCGGCGTGCAGGTCAATGCCGACGGCGAGGTGGAAGTGGAAGGGAAGAAGGTGAGTAAACTGATGGTCGAAGGCAAGGATTTCTTCGACGGCGACACCAAACTCGGCGTCAAGAATATCCCGGCGGATGCGGTTGACAAAGTACAGGTGTTGCGGAATTACAACGAAATCAGCCAACTGAAGCCCGTTGAAAACAACGAGGAAAGTGTGGCGATGAACATCAAACTCAAAGACGGGAAAAAGAACTTCTGGTTTGGCGACATGACGGCCGGATCGGGTGTGGGCCATAAGGAGAGTCGCTATATCGTCAACCCCAAGGTGTTTTACTACAATCCGGAATACAGCGTCAACCTGATCACCAATTTCAATAACATAGGCGAGTTGCCGCTCACTATGCAGGATTACTTCAAGTTTACCGGCGGGTTTCGGGCGATGATGCGAAAGAGCAACAGCAATTTCAATGTGTCGTCAAATGATATCGGTTTGCTTACCCTCCGGAACAACCGGGCGAAGGAAATCGAAACCCGCTTCGGGGCGGCGAACGCGAGCTGGAGTCCGTCAAAGGCCTGGACGCTGAGCGGATTTGGTATTTTTTCCTCTTCTACCAATGAAGTCGAAACCGCCTCACGAAGCACGGTATTGCAAACAAATACCACACAGGAAACCACCGAAAAGGCGCTCCAGGAGACCCGATTGGGCATGGCGAAGTTGAGCGCGAATTACAAACCCAGCGCCAATTTCCAGTTCGATTACGATGCATTAATTAAAGGATCGGACCAGGGGGAAGCTACAGACCTTTTCCAAACGACCCGACTCGCCGATGGCACCAGCACCGGACAGCAGATCCTGACGGATAAACAGCAGAAACCTTTTTCGATCAACCAGAACCTGAGTGCCTATTGGACGAAGAGCGAACGCCACATCTTTGCATTCGAATTCCAGCACCTGTATCAGCAGGAAGACCCGCTCTACACCGCGAATCTGGGAAACAATCCGTTTCCGACGGGTAACCTCGGCATCGTCGATGAGGCTTCCGGACGGTACGATCTCAACCAGTATCGTTTCGTGAAAACCCATAAGGCCGATGCTAAGGTCGATTACTACTTCGTGGCAACGCCCAAAAGCAATATCAACGTGACCATCGGGAACACCTATTCACGCCAGTCGTTTGATTCGCGGTTTTACCAGGTGCTCGACGACGGATCACAGACCGCCACGCCGTCAACGGCACTGAACGACGTCGATTATCGTTATGAAGATGTGTTTGCCGCCTTCCATTACAAAATCCTGACGGGGAAATTTACTTTCAATCCGGGTTTCAGTGTGCATTATTACGATATGCACAACGTACAGCCGACGGTCGATTTCTCAAATAGTTTTGCGCGGCTGTTGCCTGATTTTTACGCCTTGTGGCAAATCAAGAAGTCGGAGACGCTTACCTATAACTTCGCCATCAGCAACAACTTCACGGATGTCAACCAATTGATTACCGGACTCTTGTTCAATAGTTACCGGAACCTCTCGACGGGCAACCCGTTCCTGGGTAGCTCGACCGTTCAGACGCATTCGCTCCGGTATTTCAAATTCAATATGTTCAACCAGGAGAACATCTTCGGTAACCTTTCTTACACCAAGACCGTCGATGGCGTGAAATCGAATGCCATCTTCGATGGGATCAACCAGTTTTCCAGACCGTTGAATCTTTTTTATGCGGATGAATCTCTTTCGGGGAATGGCCAATACGGGCGTTCGTTCCTTCGCTACTACAAGGCATCACTTACCGCCAGTGTTAACTGGAGTAAAGTGAACAACCTGTTCGCAGGCCAGCGCGACACGCGTGAAAGTTTCTCGCAGAACTATACGGTGACAGCCTCCACCAACTACCGGAAGTTCCCGAACCTGGAAGTGGGGTATACGCTAACAATGAATTACTACGACCAGAATACCTTTACCAACGAGAGTCCGTTTGTGCGATTGGACTACTATTTCCTAGATGCCTTCTCGCTTAGCGCCGACTACCAATACAACCATTACCAAGATGCCGATAACACGGTGGATAACGAGTACGACTTCCTGTCGGCGAGCCTTATTTACCAGAAGAAAGACAGCAAGTGGGAGTATAAATTTTCGGCCACCAACCTTCTGAACACCACGACCCTCAACAGTGACAGTTTCTCCCAATTCATTACAAGCACCCAACAATACCGGGTGCAGCCGCGTTACCTGATCTTCTCGATGAAATACAACTTGTAAGGTACTGCCCAAACATAAAAAAGCCCGTCATTTGAACGGGCTTTTTCTATTTAAAGTGGAATTTTTAGAGTCCGAAGGCGCTTTTCACAGCGTCAACATAGTCGAGTTTTTCCCATGTAAACAGTTCAACTGTTACGGTTTTCTCAGAACCATCCGGCGAACGGAATTTCTTCGTAACAGTTTCCGGCGTGCGGCCCATGTGACCGTATGCAGCCGTTTCCGAATAAATCGGGTTACGCAGCTTCAGGCGTTGCTCGATGAAGTACGGGCGCATATCGAACAGCGCTTCTACTTTCTTCGCGATTTCACCGTCACTCAGTCCGACTTTTGCCGTTCCGTACGTATTGATATAAATACCCATTGGTTTTGCTACGCCAATCGCGTACGAAACCTGTACAAGGATTTCATCCGCTACACCGGCCGCCACGAGGTTTTTCGCGATGTGACGAGTAGCGTAGGCAGCAGAACGGTCTACTTTCGACGGATCTTTTCCTGAGAAAGCCCCGCCTCCGTGTGCGCCCTTTCCACCGTAGGTATCGACGATGATCTTACGGCCCGTGAGTCCGGTATCGCCGTGAGGCCCGCCGATCACAAATTTTCCTGTAGGATTGATGTGGTAGTGGATGGCGTCGTTAAACAAGTGTGCGTATTCCGGATTCTTCGCGATGATACGCGGAATGAGGATTTCGATAATGTCTTTCTTAATCTTGGCCAACATCGCTTCTTCTTGGTCGAAGTCATCGTGTTGGGTCGAGATAACGATCGCGTCGATACGTACCGGTTTGTTGTTGTCGTCGTATTCTAACGTTACCTGTGACTTGGCGTCCGGGCGCAGGTAGGTAATCTCTTTATTCTCGCGACGCAGTTCTGCCAATTCCTGCAGCAACTTATGCGACAGGTTGAGCGCCAATGGCATATAGTCGGCCGTTTCATTGGTGGCGTATCCAAACATCATACCCTGGTCGCCGGCCCCTTGCTCTTCTTTGTTAGCACGGTCAACACCCTGGTTGATGTCGGCCGATTGCTCGTGGATAGCGGATAGAACGCCACACGAGTTGGCTTCGAACATATAGTCACTTTTCGTGTATCCGATCTTACGGATGACATCACGTGCAATTTGTTGTACGTCAAGGTAGGTGTTCGATTTCACTTCGCCCGCCAGGATGACCTGTCCGGTGGTGACAAGCGTTTCGCAGGCTACTTTCGACTCGGGGTCGAAGGCGAGGAAATGATCGATGAGCGCGTCCGAAATCTGGTCGGCGACTTTGTCGGGATGCCCTTCACTGACAGATTCCGACGTAAAAAGATAGGCCATAGTTATTTTTTTATGGCGGGAGAAGATTCGTGAAGGCGTCGCGTAGCTAAAGAGGGTCACTGCTTTAGCATTTTTTAGCGAGGTTGCAATCAGGCAAATTTTTCCTCCCGGGATTTTCGGTGGCAAAGATAGGGGAAAAGTTTGGAAGTGCAAAAGTTGTTAGTAGTCAGTGGTCAGTAGTTGGTAGTCTGTGGTTGGTAGTCAGTAGTCGGTTCGACCCCATACAGACTACTGACCACCGAACACCCTCTACTTTCTCAATCGTTTGCGACGATTTGTTTGTGAAATCCAAACCCATTGCCGACCTTTGCAGCGTTCATATATTTAGTGTTTGTTATCACGAAAGGCCGAGGGACTAGACCCGGTGACGCCTTAGCAACCCTGCTCCCGCAGAAGGTGCTGCATTCTACCCTGATCGTTGATGGGGAAAGATAACCCGGGATTATTCCCTCTCTTTCATGATAACCTTTACAAGCAGAACGCCCGCCCGAAACACGGGATGAGGTGGTGCTGGACATTTCATTGGTACTATTGATTGAAAGATGGCTGATATCCGAAAAGAACTAGAAAAACGCATCCTCGTCTTAGACGGGGCGATGGGAACGATGTTGCAACGCCACCGATTCGAAGAGTCGGATTTTCGCGGTGAGCGGTTCCGTGATTTCCCGTATCCCCTTAAAGGCAACAACGACTTGCTCTCGATCACCCAACCCGAAGCGGTGAAAGCGGTGCACCGGGCGTATTTCGAAGCGGGCGCGGATATTGTGGAAACCAACACGTTTTCCGGCACGACCATCGGGATGGCCGACTACCACCTGGAAAGCCTTGTGTATGA
>DATGXZ010000063.1:0-2092 GCA_035298445.1 Flavobacterium sp. | reverse complement strand
ACCTGGGTAAGCGGCATCACGATACGTGTGGTCGCTACCATCCGGATCATGTCCCAGATTTCGACCGGTTTTTCATCTTCCATCGGCGTTCCTTCCACGGCGACCAGGGCGTTGATCGGCACCGATTCAGGCTGCGGCGACAGTGAGGCAAGCGCTACCAGCATTCCTGCCCGGTCTTCTACACTTTCACCCATTCCGATAATGCCGCCGCTGCAGACTGTAACGTTGGTTTTACGGACGTTGTCAATGGTGCGAAGGCGGTCTTCGTAGCCGCGGGTCGAAATGATTTCTTTATAATATTCTTCTGAGGTGTCGAGGTTGTGGTTGTAGGCATAGAGACCCGCTTCTGCCAGTCGCGCCGCCTGGTTTTCTGTTAACATGCCAAGGGTGCAACATACTTCCATGTCGAGTTTGTTGATGGTGCGCACCATTTCGAGCACCTGGTCAAACTCGGGGCCGTCTTTCACATTCCGCCATGCGGCACCCATACAAACGCGTGAGGAACCGGCGGCTTTTGCGCGCAGTGCCTGTGCTTTCACGTGGCTCACGGTCATCAGGTCGTTTCCTTCTATGTGGGTATGGTAGCGAGCGGCCTGGGGGCAATACCCGCAGTCTTCCGGGCAACCGCCAGTTTTAATCGACAATAGTGTAGAAACCTGCACCACATTCGGGTCATGGTACTCACGGTGTACGGTGGCGGCTTCGTAAAGCAGGTCCATCAGCGGACGGTTGTACAATGCGATGATTTCCTCTTTCGTCCAGTCGTGGCGCGTGATCATGTTCGATTCTTTTAGTAACGTCAAAAGTAGGGATTTCCACGGGAACTAAAAACACAATCGACGCTCCGACTGCTTCGTTATGACGTCACGATAACGTTATAGAAACTGGTGGGTAGTGTACGGTTAAACGCGACTGAAATGATAACTTGCCCCGACCAAACTTTTTTGAAAACCAAACCAACTATAAATGAACACGTTCTCTACTGTTGATTATGCCGTTTTTATTACCTACTTCTTCCTTGTCGCGGGATATGGCTATTGGGTGTACCGACGAAAAAAGGAAAAAGGAACATCTGAATCAACGAATTTTTTCCTGGCGGAAGGTTCCCTGACCTGGTGGGCCATCGGGGCATCTCTAATTGCGTCGAACATCTCGGCGGAGCAGTTCATCGGGGCATCCGGACAGGGCTTTACGGTGGGGTTGGCCATCGCCGCCTATGAATGGGTGGCTGCCATCGCCCTCATCGTGGTCGCGGTCTGGTTTATTCCGGTCTATCTCAAGAACCGCATCTTCACGATGCCGCAGTTTCTCGAAAGGCGCTACAACCAAAGTGCCTCGCTGATCATGGCGGTGTTTTGGTTGTTTTTGTACGTGTTCGTAAACCTTACCTCGATTCTGTATCTGGGGGCGTTGGCCATCAATAATATGGCTGGCGGTGAGTATTTCCATCTGATTGTGGTCGTTATGGCGGTCTTTGCCCTGATCATCACGCTCGGAGGCATGAAGGTTATTGGCTTCACGGATGTCATACAGGTAGTGGTTTTGGTGATCGGTGGGTTGGCGACTACCTATATTGCGCTTTGTCTTGTCAGTGAGCATTTTGGTTTGGGAAGTGACGCCTGGGCGGGCTTTACTACGATGATGCACGAAGCCCCGGATCATTTTAAGATGATTTTTGACAAACCCGGACCTAATTCCAGCCAGGAAGACATCGATAAATACCTGCTGCTGCCGGGCGTGGCGATGTATTTCGCGGGGCAATGGATTACGAACCTGAATTATTGGGGATGCAACCAATACATCACACAACGGGCGCTGGGTGCCGACCTTAAGACGGCCCGCACCGGTATTTTGTTTGCCGGTTTTATGAAACTCGCCATGCCGATTATCGTCATGTTGCCGGGTATTGCGGCGTATGTCATCTGGAAGGATGGTGGCCTGCAGGCGGAGATGGCAGCCGGAGGCGAATTCTCGGCCGATAACGCGTATTCGTCGATCTTAGGATTCTTACCGGCAGGTCTCAAAGGACTTTCCCTCGCGGCCCTTACAGCGGCAATCGTTGCCTCGTTGGCCGGAAAAGCCAACAGTATCT
>DATGXZ010000062.1:0-3537 GCA_035298445.1 Flavobacterium sp. | reverse complement strand
AGAACTGGCCGGTATACCAGACTACTCCCTGCCCCATGGTCGCACCAAAAAGCGCCAGCAAGACAAACTTGAGGTTGAATTTGTGTCCGAAGCTCTCTTTCAGCGGATTGGTACTCGTTTTGCCTTCCGACTTGGCCTTCGCGAACAAAGGCGATTCGTGCATGCCTTTACGGATGATGTAGGATACCAGCACCATCAGGATGGATACCCAAAACGGCACGCGCCAGCCCCACTCTTCGAACTGTTCTTTGCTCAACAGCCCTTTTGTGATAAGGATGACGACCAGCGACACGAAAAGTCCTGCCGTAGCGGTCGTTTGGATCCACGATGTCCAAAAGCCGCGTTGCCCTTTGGGTGCGTGTTCGGCTACGTAGGTCGCGGCGCCTCCATACTCCCCACCGAGCGCGAGGCCTTGCAGGAGTCGGAGTAACAACACCAGCAGGGGCGCCAGGAACCCAATTGTCTCATAACTAGGGATACAGCCGATAAGGAAGGTCGCGCCTCCCATCAGGAGCAGGGTCACCATAAAGGTGTATTTGCGCCCGATCAGGTCACCCAACCGTCCGAAAAACAGGGCGCCGAAAGGCCGAACGACGAAGCCGGCGGCAAAGGTGGCCAACGTCGACAGGAAGGCTGCTGTCGGATTATCGGAAGGGAAAAACTTAGTCGAAATGACGACGGCCAGACTTCCGAAGATATAGAAGTCGTACCATTCGATGAGGGTGCCTACAGACGAGGCGGAAATCACTTTCCAGATACCCTTTGTGGATTTGTTGCTCATGGTAAGGTCTTGATTGGTTTATAGATAGATCTGCAATTGTACAATAAAATCACCGTATAGTGAATAGGTGTCTTTTGCGGTGTATACCGGCCGGGCGGCATATTCGAGCGTGATTTTGGCGTTGTGCCCGTCGAGATAGAAGTTTGTTCCAAGGTCATACTGCGTGCTGGCTTTATCCAGTGCGTCGAAATTCTTGATGGTCAAGGCACCGAACGGCTGTATCCGCACTTTGGGTTTTTCCTTCGATGTAGGCAAGAGAAAGCCCGCCTGCGCATACCAGATGGTGCCGGTACCGATGAGCGGTTGGCTGTTTCCGACACCCGAAATGGAAGCGGTACCGGTGAAGTTCGGATCGGCCACGCCCACGTTCATGATACCGACGTTCCGCAGGTAGCGGGGTCCGAAGTCGTAACGGTAAAAGGCGCCGTAAGCGGTAAGCGCCATTTTCTTTGCCTTGTTGCCAATGGGCAGGTCGGCGAACACGTCGGCGGCATACAGGTTGATGTCGTGTTTGCCGATGACACCTGCCACCGAAGTCCGGGTGCCGTCCGGCGCGTTGTAAAAACCGGTGCCGATGTTGAAGACCCGTTTGGTACCCAGGTAACTTCCGACTTTATACGGCAGCAGGTTCGACTCCTGATCGAGAAACTGGTATTCAAAATACCCGGCCTTCGACCATGACGTATTGCCGTTGTTATCGACCGCTATGGCTTGATCGGCGGTGGACACATCTACCGGAGTAACGTTAGTAGCGAAGGGTTTGTTGTAGCTGACGCGATACTCGAACTTGCCGTACTTTCCTTTCGCAAACAGGCCCATTTGCCGGGCGAACTGGTCGGAGTTCTCGATCAGTGGCCAACTGAAAATAGGCGAATCGGTATTGAGAAAGTTAAGGGTCGAGGCCATCGTCATACGCGACAGGCCCATGTAATAGTGGAGTCCACCGCCGATAGACAGGCTGAAGTTCTGGGATTCCTCCGGAAGTACGACCGCATATTCGTTCCAGACATCATGGAAAAACATGCCTGGTTTCTTGCCTTGACCGTAACCCCCGGTGCCAGACGAACCCGATGCGCCTCCGCCGGTAAACGACTGGTTATTGATGCCAAAATGTGTGACGATCATATAGCGTTTCGACAACTGTGCGTGCAATAGGATGCGGAGGCGACGGTTGCCGATGTCGGTGCTGTGGGTAGCCGCTTCGCCGTTGATGGCCGTGCCGGGGTTCATTTCGGTTGAGCGGAGCCAGATTTGGTTCCAGGCCAGAACGCGAAGGTATTTGCTGCCATCGTCTTTCAGGTTCAGGCGAAGTCCGGTGCCATACTCAGGTGACCCCTGAGAATGGCCCGCCAGCGCAAAGAGCAACAGCGCGGCGATGAGAATTCGTTTTTTCATTATCGGTGGTTTTGTTGGTTATTGGCTGCCAAGTTCCCCGTATCCGATGGCGAAAAAAAATGTGATGTATATATTTGTAAAGAAGATAGTTTTTACTCTTTGAAACGCGCCCATTTGATCAGCATGAACTTGTCCCCGAGTTCCGTAATGATCATGCCTGCACCTGACATATTGGGCTTGTTGCGCAGGAATTCAATCAGTTCGTTGTGATTGAAGATCTTATATGTTGGATGGTAATCGGAATGGGTGGGCTTTCGTATGCGGAATTCCTTGACCCAGTTGCTGACCGTCACATGGGAAACACCCAGGATGCGCTCGATTTCCCGGTAGCTGAGTCCTTCCAAATACAATTGCAGCGCCTTGGTCACATAATAGTCGTCTATCTTCTTCCCAACCTTGTTAACCGAGAAATGGTAACGACAGGATTTGCAGTGGTAGCGCTGTCTTTCGCGTACGATACCGCTTTTTACAATATCCGTTCCGAGGCATTTTGGGCAGGTGGAAATCGTCATCTATCTAAAATTTGCATAAATATATCAATTTAGCAAGTATATAAAAATGAGAATCAAAAAAAATAATGTCGTAAATTTCGTTTTCCATAATTATTCTACTAAAAAAGTAACTTTTTTGACTGTTTGTTCACGAATGAACGTATTGCCTATCTTATGAAGTCGTATCTCTCCTTCCTTATAGTTTGTGGGATGAATTTCCTCACCCTATCCGCCCAAACCATCTCGTCTGTTCATCCGGCCCTAGATCGCCTGCCATCGGTTCGCGACTTTTGCATGTCCGACGCCGGTGATGAAATGTACTTCTCCGTCCAGAGTCCGATGGGCGAACTCTCCCGCATCGGATTTATGACCCGTCAAGCGGATGGTAACTGGACAAATCCGCAACTACTCCCCTTCTCCGGCGCCTATTACGATCTGGAACCTTTCCTTTCTCCCGACCAGAAACGGCTTTATTTTGTTTCCAACCGCCCTTTGGATGGCGTGGGCGCTGCCAAGGATATGGATATCTGGTATGTAGAACGGGCTACACCAACGACCCCTTGGTCAGCACCGATCCGTGTTGGGGCACCGGTGAATTCGGAGGCAAATAGTTTTTATCCGTCAGTGGCCGCCAACGGCAACCTGTACTTCACCGCTGAAATGCCGGGTGGGACCGGGAAAGACGATATCTGGATGTGTCGTTGGGACGGCAAAACCTACGCGCCACACGTGTTGTTGCCGGGGAAAGTGAATACGGACGGACTCGAGTTCAACGCCTTTATTTCCCGCGATGAGCAATTCCTGTTGTTCACGAAATACAACAGTCCGGGTGGCCTCGGAAGCGGCGACCTTTACATGTCCCGCCGTGCT
>DATGXZ010000061.1:0-2212 GCA_035298445.1 Flavobacterium sp. | reverse complement strand
CCATAGACGAATTTGCCAGTGAATCCGAGCGTTTCCGCCAACTGTTTTTTTGCAACGGGGTCAACCGCATCCGGATGGAACCGCCGTAGGTCGAATCCGTTGCTGCTTCCTTTGTTGATGACATGTGCCTTTTCGGGGCGGAATAAGCGGTTCTTTAGGCCGAATTCGCGCACCGAAGGACTTATACAGATAATCTCATGCGCCAATTTTGACGTCAACTTTTCCATTCCGACCAAAATCCGGCGTTTCATGCCGTGTTCGTGTTCAAAACGGTAGCCACGACAGGTATAGATCCGGTTGCGAATACCGAGCAGGTAGCCTGCTATCATACCCAACAACGACACTTTGGGCGTTCCGAGATTGATGATGTCCGGTTTGATACGGCGGAAAATCCGAATAATACTAATTAAGGTTTTTATGTCGCGAAAGAGCGAAATTTCACGCTCGATGACAATAGGAAGAAGCGTACAGCCTTCTCGCTCGCAAAACTCGCGGCAGCGATCGCTAACGGGCGCCAACAGGTAGGTTTCGTAGCCAAGATCGGCAAAATGGCGCATCTGGCCGGGTAGTAAAATCACCGATCCCTCGAATGAGATGCCTACGATTAGTTTTCTCTTTTTCATTTTTGCATTTCCTTGTTTGGTAGCACTACCGCTTGGTTTGCTGGTTCTATTTCGGGCGATACGTCGTGAGATCCAGTTCGTAGCGCGCGCATATCTGGGCTAACTGTACGTCGTTTCCTCCGCCGTGCGAGTTATCGGCCACCAGTTTGACGCGTTGGGTGTGTCCGGTGGTGAGCAGGTCGCGGGTGAAAAACGGTGTCGTCGCTACTTTGTAACCGTTGCGCAAGGTCGCCACCTTCAGCCACAAATCGTCGGCCATGAAACAAATCGCGCGAAAGGTCGCTTCGTCGAAAATATCGGGGTGGTAGGATCCGGGCGGATACAACACGCCTCCTACTCCGGTCGGAACCAATAGCGCGGATGGCACACGCGGCTTGTCGTTATGGCGCCACTGCCGATAGGGCTTCAATCCGGTATCGGCGAAGGTCATGGTGTGGGCACGATTCGCGATGACACAGTCCGGATGTTGGGCGAACGCATCTGCGAGGTACTTCAGGGTGTTTTTTGGATAGTATACGTCGTCGTCTACTGTGATAATAGCCGCTTCCGGAAAGCGCTCGAACGCGTAAAAATATTTTTTATGGGACCGGATGTCGCCCGGCACAAACTCGATAGTAAGGCCACGGGGCACCAGTTTCGTCAGCGACTCGGGCACCTGCCTGTCCGGAAACTGTTCTTCAGACAACCACAGAATCAGAGCGTCGGGCTTATAGGACTGGCGCAACAGGGTTTCGACAGTAATCCATACTTCGTCGATACGCGCCGGGAACGACGTCATTGAAACGATAAAGGGAACGGCCCGCGACTTTTCGTTTACACCGCTGCCTGCCGTCGGGGCCGTACGACGAAGCTGCGCAGGAACGAACGCATCGAGCACGCGCTTGGTTACGAACGCCAGAATACGATCGATGGCTTTGCTTCCTTTTCCCAGAAACTGAAGGCGCGGTAAACCGAAATACAGTTGGTATAGTAGGTTCATCATATCCCCATAAAATTTAGAAACTCGGCGCCGATGGCTTCCTTCTTCCGTCGTTTGGCATTCTCTTTCGCCTTCTCTCCCATGCGTGCCCTTTTTTCCGGATCGGCCATCAATTCCTGCAACCGCAGCGCCATGGCATCAAGGTCGCCGTCTGGGACAACAATTCCGCTTTCGTCTGGTTCCAATATGTCTTCAAACGGGATGCTGTCGAAACACAGGCAGGGCAATCCTGCAGCCATCGCTTCGCAAAGTGCATTGGGGAAGCCTTCCAGGACGGACGGTATTACGTAAATGGACGACGATGACATGAGCGCATCGACATCTTCCACTTTGCCCAGAAACGCAATAGAAGAATAGACATCGAGTTCGACGGCCAGTGCTTTCATCTTCTCCCAAAGTGGACCGTCACCTGCCATCGTCAATGTCCAATTCCCCCTGTCAGGAATACGGGCAAAGGCGCGAATCAGGCGCTCAGGGCCTTTCTCCCATGCAAATCGGCCTACATACAGGATCGACGGTGCTTTGGGTACATCCGATACGACGACATCGCGAATGGCGTTTGGAATGATTCGGATACGCAGTCGGTCGCCGAACTGTCGGATCTTGTAAT
>DATGXZ010000060.1:0-3070 GCA_035298445.1 Flavobacterium sp. | reverse complement strand
CGCGCGTGGCGTGCATCGCTTCTTTTCCTTCTTCCCAGTTAGCCGGACAAACTTCACCTTTCGTTTGTACGTGGGTGTATGCGTCGATCAGGCGGAGGTATTCGTTTACGTTACGGCCGAGTGGCATGTCGTTCACGCTTTCGTGGAAGATTTTTCCTGTTTCGTCGACGAGGTAGGTCGCACGGTAGGTTACGTTCGAGCCTTCGAGCAATACCGTGTCAGTATCTTCATGATACGAAGTCGATTCGATGTCGAGGATGCCCAGAATGTTGGCCAGGTTACGTGTGGTATCAGCCAAAATCGGATAAGTAACACCCTCAATACCACCGGCGTTCTTTGCAGTGTTCAGCCACGCGAAGTGCACTTCGTTGGTGTCGCATGATGCACCGATAACCAGCGTATTGCGCTTTTCGAACTCCGGAAGCGCCGCCTGGAAGGCATGCAATTCAGTTGGGCAAACGAATGTAAAGTCTTTTGGATACCAAAACAGTACCACTTTTTTGTTGTTCTTGACTGCCTCTTCAAATACGTTGATGCGAAGATTGTCGCCCATCGAAGAAATGGCGTCTACTGTGATGTTGGGGAATTTTTTACCTACTAATGACATATTATTTGATTTTAGGTTACGAACTACGGATGCAAAGGTAGGGGATGAAAAGCGGTATTATATAAATTAGGATGATTAATTCTTATTTAATGATAGCTTTTGATTATGGTGTTAATTTTCGGAAGCGTGAGTCCCCTGTGCAAACTTCTTTATATTTGTCAGGAAACAATATGAGATATGTCATTTAAGAGCTTATTCCGAAAGAAATCCGTACACGACATCCTAAGACAGGTTGAAAAGGGCCAGGAGGACGGGCATCATGCGTTGGGCAAACACCTCACCGCGCGCGACCTGACAGCCTTCGGTATAGCAGCCATCATCGGCGCCGGTATCTTCAGTACGATCGGAAAAGCCAGTGCCGATGGCGGTCCGGCGGTCATCTTCCTGTTCCTGTTTACCGCTATTGCCTGTGGGTTTGCGGCTTTCGCTTACGCGGAATTTGCCTCGATGGTGCCCGTTTCGGGATCGGCATACACCTATTCGTATGTCGCATTCGGCGAGATTGTAGCCTGGATCATCGGATGGGCGCTGATTATGGAATATGCGATTGGGAACGTGACTGTAGCGATATCATGGAGTGATTACTTCACCGGTTTATTGGATAGTGGTGGGATTCATATGCCCTGGTGGATGCAGATGGATTACCTCACCGCGTCAAATGGATACCGCGATGCTGAGGCCCTGATGCAGGCAGGCAAAGCGTTTGCGAATCTTGATGATGGCTTGCAGCACGCACACCTGGCGTGGACATCCGCGCCAACAATTGGTTCGTTCCATTTCGTGGCCGACTTGCCGGCTTTGTTGATCATTATCATCATCACCTGGCTGGTGTATCGCGGGATGAAAGAATCGCGAAACGCGAGCAACCTGATGGTGGTCGTCAAATTATGTATTATACTATTGGTCATTGCCGTGGGTATTTTCTATGTGGATACCGACAACTGGCACCCGTTTTCACCCAACGGTGCGGCTGGCGTTTTAAAGGGGGTGTCGGCGGTGTTCTTCGCTTACATCGGCTTTGATGCGATTTCGACGACGGCGGAGGAATGCAAGAACCCGCAACGCGACCTGCCGCGGGGTATGATGTGGGCCATTATAATTTGTACACTATTATATATAGCCATTGCCCTGGTGTTGACCGGAATGGTGCGATACGACAAACTCGCGGTAGGCGATCCGTTGGCGTATGTGTTCGACGTACTCGACCTCAAGTGGATGTCGGGCATCATTGCGGTAAGCGCGGTAGTGGCGATGGCGTCGGTTTTACTAGTATTCCAGATGGGGCAACCGCGGATTTGGATGAGTATGAGTCGCGATGGTTTGCTGCCAAAACGGTATTCACGCGTACACCCTAAATATAGGACGCCTTCGTATGCGACGATTGTGACCGGATTTGTGGTGGCGATTCCGGCGTTGTTCCTGAACCTGACGATGGTGACAGACCTGTGCAGTATCGGGACGCTGTTTGCGTTCGTGTTGGTGTGTGCTGGCGTGCTGGTGTTGCAGGATAATAAAGACTTACCACGCGGGAAGTTTCGGGCGCCGTATGTAAATTCACGCTACGTTTTCATTCCCGGACTCGTGGTGGCCCTGGCGTTGGTAGTGGTGTTCAATAAGGAGGGCGCCGAGGCGTTTATCACAAATGAGAAACAACCCGTTGCGGCCCAGGATTTAGTCACCTCGCTCGACGATGCCGAAACCACGCAGGTCGGCAGCTTCCTGATGATGCGTGAAGGCAAGGCTGTGGGGGATGTGGAGGAATACCTCAGTGGGGTATCGGAAGAGGGGGAGACGGCCTACCGTTCTTTGGTAGACGCGTTGCCGATTGCGGCCGATAAGAAGTATGAGGAAGGATGGAGCCTGTTTCGCCACAAGATACCGATGTGGTTCTTTTTGATCGCATTGGGCGCCATGGCCGTGTGGTCGTTCCGGAAACAGTTATCGCTTATTCCTTTATTAGGATTGGTGTGTTGTTTGTATATGATGGCCGAGTTGAGTGTCTGGAACTGGATGTATTTCGGCATCTGGCTGGCGATTGGCCTGGTGATTTACTTTTCGTTCAGTCGTAGGAATAGTCGTCTCAACATAAAAGTGGAGTAGGTAACAGGCTGACGAACAGTTCTTTTTTTAGAAAATCCGTCATTGTTAATAAAAATAACCCCAAACCGTTTGTAGGATCGGATGGGGTTTTTATCTTTGCAGTCCGTCTGTTTAAAAAACAGGCACGCAAAAGTTCTTTTAGATTGTAGTGTATTGACAAGCAAGCGATTGTAATTTTTTTCAAAAAAAGTTACGTCGCGAGTTTGGAAAACAAAAATCAACTTGTACTTTTGCACCCGCTTTGAGAGCGAAACGTTTAAAGAATCTTTTAATCTTGTAATGTTTCAATTTTCAAATCGAGAATAAGAAGACACGTTCATAGACATATTGGATTGACAGCACGTCTTACTTTAGGGTAAGACA
>DATGXZ010000059.1:0-2315 GCA_035298445.1 Flavobacterium sp. | reverse complement strand
CATCATGGATTTCACCGGCGATGGCGGACGCGAACGAATGAAAAACCTCTATGAGCAGATCATCCTCCGCGACTTCAGCCTGTCGAAGGAAAGCTGGTACGACATCCTGCTGCCGCTTTTGGAACACTCCGCTATCCATACCGAATTCGGAAAGGCGGAGATCGAACCCGGACTCGCCAAACTCGCGAAATCCCTGCGGAAGGAACGGAAAGACATCGAGGAAAAGAAATCGCGCGCCATTGAACGCGAGCTCGCCATTTCCGAAGAGGAAATCAAGCAACTCAAAAAGGAAATCAGCAAAGCCCAGGGACGCGACGACAGGGGCATCCAAACACTTTTCCGGAACATCTCCCGAAATCACTACACCCTGAACCAGATGGTCGACGGAAAAGCGAATATCATGATTACCGTCAATTCCATCATCCTCTCACTGATTTTAGGAGGCAGTATGGGGACCATACAGGAGGACAACCTCGTCCGATATATTCCGTTTTTCCTGCTCGGCGGCGTCAATATCGTTTCCATCATCTTTGCCGTTCTCGCCATTACGCCCGTCAAGACCCAGGGGAATTTCACTGAAGATGAGGTGCGCAACAAACAAGGCAACCTGCTCTATTTCGGAAACTTCCACAACATGACCTACCGCGATTTTGAATGGGGCTTCCTGCAGATGCTCAACGACAAAGACTACCTCTACGGTTCCATGATCCGGGATTACTACTACCAGGCACAGGGACTCGAACGCAAATACCGCCTTCTCCGAGGCTCTCTTTACGTCTTTTTCATCGGACTTTCGCTCGCGATGGTCCTCCAGGGCATCCTCAAACTGATCGAACTCACCGCCTAGCATGAAACGACTCGCTGCCATAACAGTCGGTTTCGCCTTGTGCCTCGGTGGACACGCATCAGCTCAGCAACGAACGGCCGCCACAACCGGGAATACAGCCACAGGCGACTCCACTAAAATCGCCCACCGGTTTTACCTGATCGGCGATGCCGGCAATGCCGAACCGGAAACCGTTCCGACCGCCCTCACCCGGATGTCGCAGGCCCTGCAGGCGGAGAAAATTCCGTCGACAGTACTCTTCCTCGGCGACAATTGCTACCCCTCCGGATTGCCAAAAAAGGAACACCCAAAGCGCAAAACAGCCGAATTTCGACTAAACGTACAGATAGACGCAGTTAAGAATTTCAAGGGCAAGGTGGTGTTCATCCCTGGCAACCACGACTGGTATAACAACGGCGTCAAAGGACTACGACGGGAAGAAGACTTCATCGAAGACCGACTAGGGAACAAATCGTTTATGCCCTCCGACGGCTGCCCGTTGACGACGTTTACCATAGGCGACGACATCGTAGTGCTCGTCGTCGACAGCCAATGGTACATCACCGATTGGGATGACGACCCCGACCTCAATAAAGGATGCGACATAAACACCCGCAAACGGTTTGTAGATGAGTTCCTGCATGAAATCCGCAAAGCCCGCGGAAAAACGACGATTGTCGCCCTCCATCACCCGATGTTCACCAACGGATCGCATGGCGGCTATTATGGCCCCAAAAGCCACCTGCTGCCGGCGCCGGTGATAGGCTCTCTTATTGCCGTACTGCGGCGCACCAGTGGCCTTAGCGAGGCCGACCTGCAATATAAATACTACCGGGAACTCCAGCAGTTCCTCACCGCTGCCGCCCAGCAAAACGACCGGGTGGTGTTTGTATCCGGACACGAACACAACCTGCAATACATCGCCAAAGATAACCTCCGGCAGATTGTGAGTGGCGCGGGTTCCAAATCGTCGCCCGTGCCGAAGAACGTAGGCAGTGACTTTGCCGCCGCCGTGCCCGGATATGCCGTGCTTGACGTCCGCGAAGACGGCTCCGTCCAACTCGAATTTGTAAACTCAGATACGAACGACGTCCCGTTTCGAAAAAATATCCTTGACCCTCCTGCACCCGAAGTCGCCGGCACCGCTACAAACGTTCCTATCCCGTCGGAAGTAAAAACACAGATTTATTCCACCGCCGAAACCACCAAAGGGCCGACGCATCGGTTCCTGTGGGGCGAACGCTTCCGAAAGCTATACGGCGAACCGGTCGAAGCCGACATCGCCAATCTTGATACCGTTATGGGCGGACTCGAACCATTCCGAATGGGCGGCGGCAACCAATCGCGCTCGTTGTTTCTCAGGTCACCTTCCGGCCGCGAATACGTGATAAGGGCCGTGCGGAAAAATGCGACCCAGTACCTGCAGTCGAGCCTGTTCAAAAAACAATACGTTCAGGATAAACTTGCCGGAACCAAGGTCGAAGCCCTT
>DATGXZ010000058.1:0-4092 GCA_035298445.1 Flavobacterium sp. | reverse complement strand
GAAACGACATACAGCCCGACGACAAGGTCATACTGATCGTAGAAGACGATGTGATTTTCGCCCGTACCCTCATGGAATACGCCCACCAACGAGGCTATAAATGTGTGACGACCGTCCGCGGCGACCATGCCATCCCGCTGGCACTCGCGCACCGACCGGTTGGCATCCTGCTTGACCTGCAACTGCCCGTGCGAAACGGCTGGGAGGTAATGGAAGACCTCAAACAAAACCCACAAACCAAGCACATTCCCGTTCACGTCATTTCCTCCCATAATGTGCGGCATGAAAGCCTGCTGAAAGGCGCCGCCCAGTTCGTCGACAAGCCCACCGCAATGGAACAGATACCTGAGGTGTTTCGGCGTATTGAGCACATTGTCAGCAGGGAATCGCAAAAGGTACTCATCGTCGAAGACAATCCTAAACATGCGAAAGCCCTCGCCTATTTCCTCGAAGCCCACAGCATCAAATCGGAGATCAAGAGCGACATCGACGAAAGCATACAGACACTGACCAACGACACCGTCGACTGCGTCATACTCGACATGGGTATTCCCGACCCGAATTCGTATGAGGTGCTCGAGAACGTCAAGAAAAACAAAGATCTCGAAAGCGTGCCGGTCATCGTTTTCACCGGAAAGAGCCTGTCGATGGCGGAAGAAGTCAAGATTCGTCGTTACGCCGATTCGATCGTGGTGAAAACCGCCCACTCCTACCAACGGATGCTCGACGAAGTATCCCTCTTCCTCCATCTCGTAGAAGAGAAAAAAGAAGGCCGTCGCGACAACGCCCGTTTCGGACTCCTCCAGAACGTGCTCAGCGGAAAGACCGTGTTGGTAGTCGACGACGATGTACGCAACATCTACTCCCTCACCAAATCGCTCGAGACGCTCAAAATGAAGGTCATAACCGCCATCGACGGGAAAGAGGCATTGGAGGTGCTGGAAGAACATCCCGAAACCGACATCGTGCTGCTCGACATGATGATGCCCAATATGGATGGGTATGAGGCAGCACAGGAAATCCGAAAAATCAAACGATACAAGCAACTCCCGATCATCGCCGTCACCGCGAAGGCCATGATGGGCGACCGCGAGAAGTGCATCCGTGCCGGCGCGTCCGATTACATTACGAAACCGGTCGATGTCGATCAATTGCTCTCGTTGCTACGGGTATGGCTGTATGACAAAAAATAGCGTGCGTGGCGCATCACATTCTTATCATTGACGACGACAGCCGGAACATTTTCGCTCTTTCGGCCGTTTTGAAATCCAGGGGGTTTTCATGTCAGTCCTGTTCGGGAGCGAAAGAAGCGATTGAATTCCTTTCAGGCAACCATCCTATAGATGTCATCCTGATGGATATGATGATGCCCGAGATGGACGGATACGAGGCCATTCCCATCATCCGTAATCTGACGGGCCGTAAAAAAACGCCGATCATTTCGGTTACCGCCCAGGCGATGGTGGGCGACCGTGAGAAATGTCTGGCCGTAGGCGCCGACGACTATTTGTCGAAGCCCATCGACGTCGATCGTTTGATGCAACTGTTAAACCACTATTGACATGATAGACGACCGCGAACTCGAGTTGCTGATACAGGAAGTGGCCAACTACCACGGCTACGACTTTAGTGGCTATTCCCGGGCGTCACTCAAACGCCGGGTTGAGCGGATTCTCCTGTTAGACGGCCACCGCTCGTTTCACGACCTCTTGTCACGCGTCAGGCAGGATGAAGTCTACCTCGCCCGCCTCGTAGAAGAAGTAACGGTCAACGTCACCGAAATGTTCCGCGATCCGGGGTTTTACCGGTTGCTGCGGCAGCACATCCTTCCCACCCTCGGCACCAAGCCTTTTTTACGGATCTGGCATGCGGGCTGTTCCACCGGTGAAGAGGTCTACTCGATGGCCATCGTGCTGCACGAACTGGGATTGCTCGACAAAACGCTGTTGTATGCAACCGACCTAAACGCCCATGTGCTCGAAATCGCACGCGAAGGAGTCTTTCCGCTGCGTACGATGGTGCAGTATTCCGAAAACTACCGATTGGCGGGGGGTGTATCCGACTTCTCCGATTATTACACGGCCAACTACGGACTCGCGAAGTTCCAGGAAAGCCTTTCCACACGGATGGTATTCTCCCAACACAATCTGGTGTCAGATGGTTCGTTCAATGAATTTGACCTCATTTTATGCCGGAACGTGTTGATTTATTTCGATAAGGACTTACAGGACCGGGCGCTCACGCTCTTTGACGAAAGCCTGTCAAGATTAGGATATTTAGCCCTCGGCAGTAAGGAAACCATCAAATTCTCGCCCCTGAAACCCCGGTACGAACAATTCCAGAAGGAAAAGATATGGAAGAAACTACAGTAACGCATCCGTGTCGCCTTTTGGTGATCGGCGGTTCGGCGGGCAGCCTTGACATCTTATTACAGATCGTGCCCAAACTCGAGCCTGTTTCCTTCCCTATCGTCATCGTACTGCACCGGCGCAACTCAGAAGACCTCGCCCTCGAAGAACTGATGGAAATCAAGTCGGCACTGCCTGTGGCTGAAGTGGAAGACAAAACGCGGTTGTTGCCCGGACACGTGTACCTGGCCCCTGCGGACTATCACCTGCTATTTGAAAAAAGCGGTTTCCTGTCACTTGATGATTCCGAACGGATCCATTTCAGCCGCCCCAGTATCGACGTGAGTTTCGAATCGGCCGCCGATGCGTACGGCCCAACAGTGGTAGGCTTACTTTTATCGGGCGCAAACGCCGATGGATCAAAAGGATTGGAAGCTATTCGGAAGGCCGGTGGTCATACCGTGGCCCAGGATCCGGTGACGGCAGAAGTACCTTTAATGCCTCGTATGGCGATAGAAGCCGGATGGGTAGAAACGATCGTCCGGAACGAAAATCTGGTTGATTACATCCACCAACTCGACTCAGGCGTATTGTAGCGCCAAGTGCCACGCGTAATCGAACAACGGCACCAACAACACAGCGATCGCCGCAGCGAGCACGGCATAGCGCGGTTTTCGGATATAAAGGAACCCTCCAGTAAAAAGGATACCCACTGACAATAACGTAGCGCGTACTGCAAACCGATTGGTCAGCAGCTCTTTCAGCGAGTCAGGTAGCAGCGGATTCGATAAAGACGATTGTGCGTTCAGGTATTCATACACAATCAAACCCAACCGTAGTGCTAAAAACAGCAGCAACCCGATGGCGACCCGGGTGGCAAGTGTTTCGTTCTCGGTTGTTGTGCTGCGCATGTTGTGGGTTTAGTACGCCAGTAAGTCCATCAACTCTTTCTCAAAACGGCCTTTCGGCAGGTATTGGTCTTCGAGCGCCTTCGTAAACGGAATCGGGCTGTCGAGGCTCGCCACACGGCGCACCGGACCGTCGAGATATTCAAAACACTGCTCCGTAATCATCGCAGCGATGTCGCTCGCTACGCCTCCAAACAACGAATCTTCCTGCAGGATGATGGCTTTGCCGGTTTTACGTACCGACGCAAAGATCGCCTCGGTATCAAGCGGTTGTAGCGTACGCAGGTCGAGCAGGTCAGCCGAGATGTCCGTGTGGTTCGCGAGCGTCTCCAATGCCCAGTGCACGCCCGCACCGAAAGTGATGATCGAGATATCGGTACCTTCCTTCAGCAACGATGCCTGTCCGAATGGCAGCGTGTAATAGTCTTCCGGAACGTCCTGGTAAATGCTTCTGTATAAGAGTTTGTGTTCAAAGAACATGACGGGGTTCGGGTCGTTAATCGCCGTGTTCAGCAATCCTTTGGCGTCATACGGAAACGCAGGGTACACAACCTTCAGTCCGGGTGTCTTCGTAAACCACGCCTCGTTTGTCTGCGAGTGGAACGGTCCGGCCTGTGTGCCGCCGCCGCACGGCATACGCACTACCACGTCGGCCTTTTCCTGCCAGCGGTAGTGCACTTTCGCGAGGTAGTTCACGATGGGGTTAAAACCGGTCGAGACGAAATCAGCGAACTGCATTTCCACTACGGCTTTGTGTCCGTTGATCGAGAGTCCCATGCCGGCCGAAACTACGGCGCTTTCACAGATCGGCGTATTGCGCACGCGCTCTTTTCCAA
>DATGXZ010000057.1:0-6213 GCA_035298445.1 Flavobacterium sp. | reverse complement strand
CGGGATGTGCGCAGCGCAGCGGAGCAAATCCCGATTCGTGACCTCATCGGCAATGGAGCAGCCGAGCCACCGCTTGAGCCTTTTCTCTTTTTGTGGGTATTTTCAAAGCGGAGCTTTGACGGGATGTGCGCAGCGCAGCGGAGCAAATCCCGATGAGGGACCTGAATGTCCTAAACCTTGTTTGTTCTTTAACGAAAAAGCGCAACCCGCTCGAAGGTTTTTCGCAATTTCATCTACTATTTTCATCTACTTCATTGCGTTATAGTAGCAAGGCAAAAACAATTTTGGTGATTATTTTTATAACGTCATGATGTTATTAAACGAGCAAAATAACTGGTTGTCGAGAATTTGCATGTTTTTAGAAAAAGAAGATATAACTTGTCTCATTTATAGGTCAAAGAAGTAAATGTTGTCTTAATAGAAGCGCGATTTCTAAAGCCAGCAATGTTTATGTTATGAGAAAAAACTCGTTAGCAAATGAAATACTTAGACGGAAGAGAACAGCAAAGAGGATTAAGCGGAGGCGTCTAGGGAAGATTTTCGATCAAAGTAAATTTCGGAAAACTTTTCAATCTATTATTCAAAAATATGAGATAAGAAGAGTTCAGGAGTATAAGTCAACCCTGTTCGAGTTCTTAAAAACCAAAAAATTCATCATAGGACATGAAGATAGAAGTTTAAGGATTTACATAGGCGACGAGTTTAATTTGGAAACAAATTATAATGAGACCATCGAGAAGATAAGTGATATCGTGTATTCAATATGGATAAATGTTGGAAAGACGATTGTTGTAGACTTCACTAATTGTACTAAAGTCGATCAGTCTGCGTTATTTTTGTTGCAGATATTGAGATTAGAAATTCAAGGAGAATGGAATAGATTGGATAGGTTTTTGACTGAAATTAGCATATCCACCAAAGTGGAGTTTGTTCCGTCGAAGATTTCTGACGTCAACCTACATCTTCTACTTTGTGGGATGAGTAACAATGTTGAAGTTAGCGAGGGGATCGTTCCAATAGATTCACTTGGGTTCCTGAAGGGCGAGAAAACTCGCAATTACTTCCTTGAAAACCGAAAGGGAATTAACGCAACTAAAATTGTTGCTTACGTCAATAAATGCCTCAGGAGAAATGACTTCGAGTTTTCTGAGATTGGGGAAAGTGACCTAACAAATCTTATTGGGGAGGTTCTTAACAACGCGGAAGATCACAGTCATTTTTCTACTTATTACGTAACTGCGAACTATCACCACGAAGCCGATGCAACACTTGACTCGGGAGTTGTGGGTGAGCTTAATATTTCATTTATGAATTTTGGTTCCTCCATTTATGAAGGATTAGAAGGAACCAAAGAGGAGAATAGTGCGATTTATGAGATAATATCTAAAATATACGATAAAGTATCAGGGCAATCTACCTTTTCTAAAGACAATTTATTTACTTTGTACGCCTTACAGGATGGGATAAGCCGGTTGAAATATGAAGACGAAAGCCGCGGCACTGGAACGATGAAGTTTATCAATTGTTTTTTCTCGCTCGGGGATTACGTTAATGAGGCAAAAAACAAGCAGCCGAGGTTAACGATTCTTAGTGGAAAGACATACCTAATTTGTGATAATAAATACAAACCGTTTGAAAAAGACAGCCGCTATTTCGTATCTTTAAATGATCAGTCAGATTTATTTTTTCCGCCGAATAAGTCGCATTTAAAGGATTTGAAGTATGCTTTTCCAGGAACAATGCTATCGATAAAAGTCTTTTTGAACAAAGAGCAATTGAACGAAAAAATAATAAAAAATGTCACCAGTTAGAATTTTACTGGAAAAGTATAAAAGTCCTAGGGCTACCGTTTTTACTGGTAGACCACAAGGTGCGGCTGTTCGCGAGGAGCTTAAGCTAGATAATATCGACAGAGACCAAGGCTCCGAAGTTGTGTTTTTAGTGCCAAATGGGGTCACTTCGTTTAATCCGTCTTTTTATCTTGGTTTGTTGTATCCTAGTTTCAAAAAATTGGGTTTAGATGAATTCCAAAAGAAGTATTCTTTTGAGTTTGCTACAACAAACGTAAAAACTAAACAATTGTTAGAGAGGGATTTGCGGGATGGGCTGCGAAATGCAATAAATTCCGATCAGGGGAGGTCTATTTTAGATATTTTTAAACGTTAATGGCAGTCCTGATTCCCCTGTCAGTTTGTTGTGCAGATCTCACCTCTCAAGAAATGGCAGCGAAGGACTATTTTCCTTTATTCAGCTCGTCCGTTGTAATCGCTCTTTTTATCGTAGACCGTATCCTCGTTCGCTTTAATCGTAAGAAGGAAAATGATCGGAACTGGTTTTTCAAAGTTCATCTAGAGCCAAATCTAACGCGCATCAACGAGTTCTTTTTAAAGGTAGAGGAAAATACCCTTACATCTGCGGGTGTACTGAAAACATTCAATTCTTCAGACTTGTCTTCGTTTTTATCTGTTTTAACCCACGAGATATCAATTTTCAAGTCTGAAAAAAGAAAGTTCGAACTGGAGGTGTTGGCGCCACTGAGAGCAAGATATCCAAAGGAATCTGGAACTTTATATAGAGATGTCCAGGATTTGGAAGACACAATCACTTCCTTTTTGGATTCTTTAGATTACAGTGAGGACGCAGTGAACGATATGGTAAATTCAATTTATCAGACTAAGGCTGTTTTACTTGAAAATCTCTATCAGCCAACGAAGTAACCTTAACTGTCATTTTCTTGTATTACGGCCGAACCTATGGGGGGAATGACTTCGGGTTTCTAAAATTTGTAATAGAAGCTAGTGCTTTTTTGTGAGCAATTGTGGAACTGGAGATCAAGTAATTTTCAAATCACCGTCTCTAAATCGAAGATAGGTACCTCCATTAGGCACAAAACTTTTAAGACGATTGGCGTTCCAGCCGGTGACCTAGCCGTATCGGGAGTCCAATAGGTGCCGCGGCCCGCGCGAAGGATAGGAGCGGTAGCCTTTTGAGCCTGCAGGGTATATCGGGTATCTGGTTGTTTCTGGCGAAAAAGCTAAAGCGGATAGCCTGACGGCGCCTTATGGGCCGAACAATGCAAAAGACCCGTTGCGCCGGCGCGCCCAAAACCCTACTTTTGGTTTCTCTATTAAAATTCGTAGATGGATGCAGTCGGAGATGCGCTGTTAGGCGTTTTTATGTTGGCTTTTCTCGCCCTTGTGTTGTTTTTTATCGGCCGCGCTATCCTGTTTTTGATGGTAGAGCCGGTCTTTGTGTTTGCGTACAACCGGCCGTTGTATGTGCATGCCTACCTTCGCACCAAGCGACTTGATGAAACATTGCGGGCCCAATTGCGGCGTGAAAACCGGTTTTATGCGCGTTTGTCGGCGCAACGCCAGCGGTATTTCGACCATCGGGTGGTGCGTTTTTTTGAATGCTACGAATTTGAGGGACGGAACGGCCTTGAGGTGACCGATGCCATGAAGACGTCGGTAGCGGCGGCGCATGTGATGCTGACGTTCGGTATGCGGACGTATCTTCCGGAACTGTTGAAGAAAGTGATCCTGTATCCCGATGTGTATTATTCGCCTTTTACGAAATCTGACAATAAAGGCGAGTTCAACCCGATGGTCGGTGCGGTCGTTTTTTCGTGGCGGCATTTCCAGGAGGGGCATGAAATTGGGAATGACAACCTGCACCTAGGTATCCACGAGTTTACCCACCTGATGCATCTGTATGGAGAGCGGTCGCGCCATGCCAGCTCGTCGATTTTCAGCGATATGTATGGCGAAATCATGGCCGGGCTTGCGCAGCCCGGTGCGATGGAGCGCGTGCGCAATACGGGCTATTTCCGTGACTACGCCTTTACCAACGCCCACGAGTTCATGGCGGTCGTGCTGGAACACTTCTTCGAGACGCCAACCGAGTTCAGGGCACACTTTCCGTTGCTGTATGAGAAAGTGGCGAAGATGATCAATTACCGGGAACGGTAGGCGTTTTTTCGTAACTTTCGGATAAAACGATACCTCATGATATTCGGAAAAGTGGACGACCCCGGGCTCGTCGATTTCACATTGCCGCGTGACGCGCCAGAAACCAAAGGCGTGCTGACAAAAGGCAATCCCAAGGCGTTTGGAGCGTTTGTGGGCTGCGCCAAGTGGAACCGCAGCGACCTGAAAGGGTTTTATCCCCGCGGCACAAAAGACGAGCTGACGTATTACGCCACCCAGTTCAACTCGATTGAACTCAATGCGACCTTTTACGGCATGCCGAAATGGGAGCAGGTGGAAGCGTGGCGCGATAAAACGCCGGAGGGGTTTCGGTTTTTTCCGAAGGTGAGCGACCTGATCACCCATTACCGACGGCTCAATAACGTCCAGGAACCCATCAGCACGTTTGCCAATGCGGTCAGCAATTTCGGCGATAAGCTCGGCATGGCGTTCCTGCAATTGCATGACAATTTCAAACCGAAGGATTTTGCGAAACTAGAGGCGGCGCTGCGGATGTTTCCGGCTGGTTTTCCGTTGGCAGTGGAAGTACGCAATGGCGAGTGGTTCGCCGATAAAACCACACTCGATGCCTTCTGTGGTTTGTTATCGGAACTGGGCATGGCAAACATCATCGTCGACACAGCGGGTCGGCGCGACATGCTGCATATGCGGCTGACGACGCCTGTGGCTTTTGTGCGGTATGTGGGCGCGAACCATCCGTCAGACGTACCGCGTTTGGACGAGTGGGTGGAACGCGTCGCCGACTGGAAGAAGCAGGGACTCGAAAAACTGTATTTCTTCGTGCACCAAAATATTGAGAAGGAGTCGCCGTTGTTATCGTCGTATTTCATCGAGCGACTAAATGCCGCCATTGGCACTGATTTGAAGATTCCGGCGCGGCAGGTGGCGCAGCAATCGGAGTTGTTTTAGGGCAATACGTACCAGCGGCGAAACGGCTTAGACCTCAAAGGTTTTGAAAACCTTTGAGGTCTAAAGGTCGCGTTTTCGCTTTGAAAAAAAGTACGGGAAACCCGCATATAATGTTAAACAACTTACGCCAGCAATTGGCGTAGCGACGCCACTGTTGCAACCGGATCTTCGGAACGGAAAACGAAATTCCCCGCAACAAGCACATCAGCACCAGCTTCCACCAAGGCTTTGGCGTTCCCGGCATTCACGCCGCCGTCGATTTCAATGAGCGTTGACGCACCTTTGCTCGTAATGAGGGCTTTCAGTTTCCGGACTTTGTCATATGTATTCTCAATAAACGACTGCCCGCCGAACCCAGGGTTGACACTCATGAGGCAGACGAGGTCGATGTCATTGATGACGTCTTCCAACAGCGCAACCGGAGTATGCGGATTCAGGGCTACACCCGCTTTCATGCCCTCTGCCTTGATGGCTTGGAGGGTGCGGTGAAGGTGCGTACAGGCTTCGTAATGCACCGTCAGGTTATGCGTGCCCAGTGCGGCAAAGGTCTTGATGTAACGGTCGGGGTCGACAATCATGAGGTGGACATCCACGACTTTTTTCATGTATTTGACGGTCGATTCAAGTACCGGCATCCCGAAGGAGATGTTGGGCACGAAAACCCCATCCATGATATCGATGTGAAACCAATCGGCCTCACTGGCGTTGATCATCTCGATGTCGCGTTGCAGATTGGCGAAATCAGCCGCCAGAACAGACGGCGCAATAAAAGTTTTGGACATAGTAGTGTTGTTGTGGCGCAAAGGTACGGAAGATTTGGGAAAGCGGAAGGAGGAGTAGTGGGCAGTAGGCAGTGGACAGTAGGCAGTGGACGATTGTAATCGAAATTCCGCAGCTTTGTGCCGCCACATCAGAAGATCAGGGATGAGATAGCTTTTCATCAGCCTTCGTGTCTTAGCGTCTTCGTGTCTATAATTACAAAAGAATCGCTCAGTCGATAAATCCACACTCTTCTTGCTTAGCGCCTTCGAGGCTGAAACGAAAAACTCCGGGAACCCGAGCACGTTGTGCGAATAGACCGGAGTTTCAAATAGTATCTAGGTGACCTTACAACATGAAAAAACTCCGGTAATCAGCCGGAGTTTCAATCATCAATCAAAAAACGAACAGTTAATCAGACTGTTGTCGCGTTTATATCAAAAAAGTGATAATCGTAAATTATGGACGTGCAAAATACAACTAAATTTAAAAAATCCAAATGTAAAATGCCCCGCTATTGTTGCAATTATCCCAGGTAGGTCTTCAGGATTTTGCT
>DATGXZ010000056.1:0-3447 GCA_035298445.1 Flavobacterium sp. | reverse complement strand
GTATTTACTGTTTAATTTTTGGAAAAAGTGGAGGGCCGCCGTAACTTGGTCGTCACGGCTTACAACATGATCAAGATATTTACCGACGAGGCCTATTTAACCGAATCGCACCGGCGGTTCGTGTTTCCGCTTCTTTTCCATATCTGGTATAAGAAAGATGCGCCGCTGCAGAATTTGTATCCTCTGGTCAATGACCCTGGAGAGGCCGACGTACACGTATTGCCTGTCAGCGCGGAGCATTACATAAGTTCACGCTCAACCGATATGGATTCCTTCATCCGTCGGGCCCTTTCACTCGGAAAACACGTTTGGGTCTACTCGTCGGGTGATCTTGGAATTTCATTCGGGACACAGGTGACCGTATTCCGCTTTGGAGGTTTTGCCAGTAAAATGCCGCCTACCACCGTTATACTTCCTGCGCATACTGTAGATCCGTATCCGCTGCTGGGTAAAGATTTTGTGCCCTTGGAAAAAGCCGATGCGCCGCAGATCGCTTTTACCGGCAACGCTGATGCTGGTGTCCGAAAGTGGATTACCGAATACTACATCCAGTTGTTTTATGCCTGGCACCGGTTTACAAAACGGCTTCCGTCTGATAGGCAGCCTTTTTTTCCATCGGGTATCGTGCGTTATCGTCTGCTAAAAGGTTTGCAGCAGGACAAAAGGATTAGCACAGATTTTATCTTTCGAAAAACGTATCGCGCGGGCGCCCGCACAGAAGCGGAACGTCGTATTACGCAGTTGGAATTCTATCATAATATGCAGGCTTCGCCCTATACGTTCTGTATGAGGGGCAATGGAAATTTCTCGGTTCGGTTTTATGAGGCGCTTGCGATGGGGCGGATTCCGGTGTTGGTCGACACGGATGTTAGGCTTCCGTTAGAGGATATGATTCCCTGGGAGCGACATTGTGTAAAGGTCACCGCCGATACACTATCAGATGACCTTCTCGACTTTCATCAGCGAATTTCGCCGGAGGCGTTCCGTTCGATGCAGGAAGAAAATCGGCGGCTGTGGCAGGATGCGCTTTCCGACGTCCGTTTTTTTCATAGTGTACACGCGGATTTTCAAAAGAAACGCAATCAAACCGATAGGTCATGACTAGTGCAACTGTAAAGAAAATAAGGCGCGCTTTGGCCTCACTTGAAAAAAGGGCACGACTATGGTTCCACTTCATGAGAAAACCTACGTTCCGTATTCCAAAAGAGCGCGCTATCGTGTTTTATTGCAATGGGATGGTGCCACACGGAGGGATGGTCGACCGGCTGAAAGGAATGATTTCCTGTTACGAACTTGCCCGTCTTGAAGGACTCGATTTCCGTATTTCCTACACGTCGCCCCTGGACCTTACCCGTTTTTTTGAACCTGGAAAGCACGATTGGAGGCAACCTGAAGAAGGTTTTAATCCCTTCTATTCCGCTATTTGTTACCATATGGACGATTTCAATGTGGATATTCGAAACGTTGTGCGGTCGAAGCGTACCAGAAGGTTCTGTTTTTTTTACAATATCAACGCGCTGCCCCAATTATATCCTGCTCTGGATAAAGAATCCCTGGAGGCAAAATGGAGGCATGCTTTCCACACGCTGTTCGTTCCGACAAATACGCTGTCGATCCGTTTGGCATCCGTAAAAGAACCGTATATCTGTTGCCACACCCGTTTCACGTCGTTGATGGGTGATTTCCGCGATACGACGAACACCGTACTTACCGATACCGAAAAAGACGCCCTGGTTTCACAGGTTACCCGCATGATCGAAGAGATACAGTCTCAAAACCAACTCCCCGTTTACGTGCTGTCAGACAGTGAACGTTTTCTGGCGCATTGTGAAACGTTGCCCGGCATACGGGTATTGCCTGGAAAGCCAGGTCATGTTGGTGTGGCGGGAGCTACGGATCCCAACGAGGTTTTCATGAAGACCTGGACTGATTTTGACTTCCTTTCGAAGGCCGAATCGGTTTATCTGCTGATTGGGAACCGTATGTATAACAGTGACTTCAGCAGATACGCGGCCCTGATGGGACACGCCGGGTTCAACGTCGTAAAACCAAAGGCTCCATGAAACGATTTACTCTCATCGTCTGCACGTACAAAAGGGCAGAGCCCCTGAAGACGCTACTGAACTCGGTAGCGGAGCAGACGCTGTATCCCGACGAAATCCTTATTGTTGACGGCTCACCTGACAACGAGACACGGGATATGTTGTCGCATAATTCGTATGCCAATCTCGCGTATTTCCACGTACCGCCCGAACATAGGGGGCTGACCCGACAGCGCAATTTTGGCATCGAACGTGTAGACGCGGCTTCGGACATCGTGTGTTTCCTTGATGACGACATCGTGCTGACCCAAACGTATTTCGAACAATTGATCTCGACTTATGACACGTTACCCGACGCATGGGGGGTAGGGGGCTATATCATCAACGAAATACAAAGCACACCCGTTTCTGAAGGTTACATCCCAAAATCAGATGAGTATGTGTATGATGGCTGGAAAAGAAAGGACGGCCCCCGGTTTGTCGTTCGGAAAATGCTCGGCCTTGACGCCGACGTTCCGCCTGGGTTCACACCGGCTTTTTCCCACGGACGCAGTGTGGGCTTTCTACCTCCAAGCGGAAAGACCTATCAAACGGGTACCCTGATGGGAGGAGTGTCGTCCTTCCGCAAAGACGTATTCAACCACTTCCGCTTTTCGCCTTATTTCGAAGGATATGGGCTATATGAAGACGCCGATTTCACCATACGCGTAGCGAAATCGGGCAACTTATACTGCAATACGGCCGCGACCCTGCTTCACTACCACCATCCTTCGGGCCGCCCCAATCAATTTGGTTACGGTCGGATGGTCGTCCGGAACGGTTGGTACGTTTGGCGGGTATTCAATCGAAAACCCTCGGCCAATGCGGTGTGGAAGTGGCATGCGATTACTTTTTTACTTATGATCATCCGGTTTGGGAATGTGCTCACTACCCGGGAACGGCGGGCCGCTTTGTCTGAGGCATTGGGGCGATTCTCGGGTTGGCTGTCACTTTTGTATAATCTTCCTAAAATCACAGACTATGGTAAAGACTGACGTGACCGTCTTTTTCGACTCTACGCTTGAACACATGCATCAGTTGTATTGTGCGTTCGCCCTGCTTCAAAAACAGGGTGTCATCCAATTGCGTTATGTTTTCGACCGCAGTGATATCCCGGCGCATTTGCTCAAAACCGAAATCGCCGGAAAAACGGTCATGTTCGACATGGCAGACCACAGCAGACTTGCAGCGCCCTATTTGGAACAGTCAGACTACTACGTCAAACGTATGTTGCTCAGGAGCGATAAAGACCACATAGGAAAATTACTTCCCTTCGGGCTGGCTTTTCCGGTGTTTGCTCCCAATTTTTTTCTTGCCACCGTATTCCGTAAAGACCGCAAACTCTTGCCTTTCGCTATGCGCTATT
>DATGXZ010000055.1:0-13803 GCA_035298445.1 Flavobacterium sp. | reverse complement strand
AAGGAGATAAGTAAGAACCAACGGTTGCCTCGTGGCGTGAACATATCCTGTTCCCATCGGAGGCCCATCCAGAACATCGCTGCAATGAAAAGTGACGCCATGGCATACACTTCCGTTTCAACGGCACTGAACCAAAAACTATCGGAAAAGGTGAAAGCCAGCGATGCCATCATCGAAGCGCCCAGTACCATAATGGAATTGGCCTTGTTGAGGTCGTCTACGATTTTTCGAAGCAGCAACGTCAGCGACCAGAACATGAAGAGAATCGTAAAGGCGCTCGAAAATACCGACAACATGTTCTCGGCCAGCGCCACATACTCTTTGTTTCCAAAGGCGAAAGTGGCGAAGAAGGCTCCCAGGATCTGAAAAAGCGGGGCTCCCGGCGGGTGGCCTACCTCTAGTTTGGCGGAAGTAGCGATATACTCACCGCAATCCCAGAAACTCATGGTAGGTTCAACGGTCAGTGAGTAGGTAATGAGCGCGACGGCGAACGCAACCCACCCCAGGATCGTATTCCATTTCCGGAAATTGAATGGCTCCATAAAGAAGTCGAGTTTTTGATTGTGGTACAAAGAAACTACTTTTTTGTGCATAGCTTCAACCGTTAACACTTTTTTCAGGGGTGGGTTGAGAGTTGAAAGTCGAAGGTCGAAAGTCGAAAGCGTGGTTGGAGGGGATTGCGTGTCCGCTTTTACCGCCACACCATTGACAGTGCGTGTTTCCTCCAAAAAAAATCTTCCAAAATTTGCAAATAGTGTTTTTTGCATTACATTTGCACCCGCAAGAACCAATTGGTCCATGGTGTAATGGTAACACTACTGATTTTGGTTCAGTCATTCTAGGTTCGAGTCCTAGTGGACCAACGAAAAAGCCTCCTGTTCGGGAGGCTTTTTCTTTTACTCGAAAGTCGTTGTTTAGATTTTGAACGTCACCACCGGGCGTACCGTATGGTTGACCAGGTCTTCGCTGATGCTTCCGTTGAAGAAATGGGCGAAACCGGTGCGGCCGTGCGTACACATTCCCACCAAGTCGGCGTTCATGGTATTGGCAAAGTTGATGATGCCTTTTTCCACGTTGATGTCATTATAGATATGACGGCTGTGTTCGCCTACTTCGAATCCGTCAAGGAATTCCGTCATGATGCGCTCCGCTACGTGGGTCGGTTTGAAGCTGTTCGGCGTGTTGATCATCACCAGGTGCAGTTTGGCGCCGAAACCTTTGGCAAGGGCCAGCAACTGCGTGAACGGTTTGCGGATTTCAGCAGAGAAATCAGACGCGAAGACCATATTGTGTACGCGGAATTCCGGAATCTCGTTCTTGATGACCAATACCGGCACTTCAGAGGTACGTACGATTTTTTCGGCGTTCGATCCGATGAACAGTTCTTTATAGCCACTCGCACCATGTGATCCCATTACGATGAAATCGGCTTCGTGTTTCTTGGCCAACGCAGTGATCCCTTCGCTTGCCTTGCTGAAATGCACCGCTTCCGATACATTGAGTCCGTCAAGATACGGCGCATCCATCAGGTCGTCGAGGTTTTGGATCGCCTTGTTCTTAAAGAACATGATTTCCGGGATATCACTTCCAGAGCCTACCGCATCACTGGCTTCGTGAGGTAGTTCAAGCATATGGACAAGCATGATTTCACTGTCGTTTTCGCGGGCAATCTGGGCCGCTACTTTAAGGGCATATTCGGCGTGGTCAGAGAAATCGGTGGGGACAAGAATACGTTTCATGTGGTTAGAGGGAATAAGTGTTTTTTCAATACGTTAAAATTACGAAAAACTGTCTACGTGGTGGCTGACGTCCTGCATTTTGGATTTTAAAAAAAAAGCGTATCTTTGCGGCATTATTTATGCATTTAAATGATGAGGGGAGCACGGCTCCCCTCTTTTTATACAGTATGACATTCAGGGAAAAAGTCTCCGAATTGGTAGAAAAAGGGCTCGCCGAACATCCGTCGCTTTTCCTTATTGACCTCACGATTGCCGATGGCAACCGCATCACTGTGGTGCTGGATGGCGATAACGGGGTGACCTTGCAGGATTGCATCGACATCAGTCGGGCCGTAGAGCATAACCTCGACCGCGAGGAACACGATTTCGCACTCGACGTCTGTTCTGCCGGCGTGTCAACGCCCCTGCGTCTCGTGCGCCAATACAAAAAGAACGTAGGCCGTACGTTGCGGGTGACCCGAACAGACGGCTCGATCGTAGAAGCCCCCATTACCGACGCTGACGACACGCGTATCACCCTCGAGTGGGACGCCCGTGAGCCGAAGAAAGTGGGGAAAGGAAAAGAAACCGTACACAAAACCGAACACATCCCATACGGGGACATCAAAGAAGCAATAGTTATAATAACGTTTTAATTACGAGTTGATATGGAAAATTTGGCATTGATCGACTCCTTCTCGGAGTTCAAGGACGACAAGTTGATCGATCGCGTAACGCTCATGGCCATCCTGGAAGAGGTCTTCCGCAGTGCATTGAAGAAGAAATTCGGATCGGATGAGAATTTCGACATCATCATCAACCCTGATAAAGGGGATATGGAGATCTGGCGCCGTCGGATCATCGTAGCCGATGACGACCTCGACCTCGAAAATCTCGAAATAACGCTGAGTGAAGCCCGTAAAATCGAACCCGATTTTGAAATCGGCGAGGAAGTGTCAGAAGAAGTGAAGCTGATCGACCTCGGACGCCGTGCCATCCTTGCGCTTCGCCAAAACCTGATCTCGAAGATACACGAACACGATAATACGAACCTCTACAAGCAGTTTAAAGACCTTATTGGTGAAATTTATACCGCTGAGGTACACCACGTTCGCCCAAGAGTCGTAATTTTGGTGGACGACGACGGAAACGAAATCGTGTTGCCGAAAGAAAAACAAATACCGTCCGACTTCTTCCGTAAAGGGGATAACGTACGCGGTATCATCGAAAATGTAGAGTTGAAAGGCAATAAACCGCAGATCATCATGTCGCGCACCTCAGAGAAGTTCCTCGAGAAACTCTTTGAAACCGAAATTCCGGAAGTGTTCGACGGCCTGATCACGGTGAAGAATGTCGTCCGGATTCCGGGAGAGAAAGCGAAGGTAGCCGTTGATTCCTATGATGACCGTATCGATCCGGTCGGCGCCTGCGTCGGTATGAAAGGTTCCCGTATCCACGGTATCGTCCGTGAACTCGGCAACGAAAATATCGATGTCATCAACTATACAAACAACACACAATTATATATCACACGGGCGTTGAGTCCGGCCAAAGTATCGTCCATCAAAATCAATGAAGACGCGAAACGGGCGGAAGTCTACCTCAAACTCGACGAAGTGTCGAAGGCGATCGGTAGGGGCGGACACAACATCAAACTGGCAGGAATGCTGACAGGGTATGAATTGGATGTCATCCGCGAAGGTGCAACGCCGGAAGAGGAAGACGATGTGGAACTCAGCGAATTCTCCGACGAAATCGAAGGATGGGTCATCGACGAGTTTGCGAAAATCGGCCTCGATACGGCACGTAGCGTATTGAAGCAGGACGTGGCGGATTTGGTGCGCCGTACCGACCTTGAAGAGGAAACCATCCTCGAGGTCATGCGTATCCTACGGGAAGAGTTCAGCAACTAAGCCACCCCGCGACACAACTTTAGGTAATACAAAAACACTTTATGTCTGAAGAGAGAACAATAAGAATAAGCAAAGCCTTACGGGAACTGAACATTTCCCTGGACCGCGCGCGCGACTTCCTGAAGGAAAAGGGAATCGTGATCGAGTCCAATCCGAATGCCAAAGTTTCCGACAGCGAATACATCCTTCTCCTGAATGAGTTCGCGGGTGATCGGGGCAACAAAGAAGCCTCCATCGAGATCAGCCGGGAAAAGAACAAGGAAAAGGAAGCGCTGCGCCTGGAACGTGAGAAGGAGCTCGAAGAAAAGAAACGTCAGGATGATGAAAGGCAGAAGCAACAGGAAGTCATCAAGGCGAAGGCTGTGGTGTCGGGTCCAAAGCAGGTCGGTACGATCGACCTGAACCCGAAGAAGCCCGCCGCGCCGGCACCAGCGCCGGCACCCGTTGAGACGCCTCCAGCCGCTGCCCCTGTGGCAGAGCCTGCCGCTCCGGTAGCAGAGCCTGCGGCACCAGTGGCTGCTCCTGCTCCTGTGGCCGCCGCCGCGCCGGAGGAAGCCAAGCCGGCCGCCGAGGGAGGAGATACCATACAAACGAAGTATGTGCAACTCTCCGGAACCACATTTACCGGACAGAAAATCGACCTCTCGCAGTTCGACCGCGCCAAAAAGAAGAAAGAAGAGCCTGCCGGTGGCGACGCCGGAGCCAAGGGCAAACGCAAACGCATCCCGTCTAAACCCGGAGGAGGCTTCGGCCCAGGCCAGGGGGCAGGCGGTGCCAACGCCCGTGGGGGTAATAATCGCCCGGGCCAGGCAAAAGGCAACCGTCCGGCTGTAGCCTCTAAAGTAGAGCCTACGGAAGAGGAAGTCAAAAACCAAATCCGCGAAACCCTCGAAAAACTTCAGGGTAAAGGCGGAAAATCCAAAGCAGCGAAATACCGTCGCGACAAGCGGGAATCACACCGCCAGAAGTCGGAAGACGAAATGCGCTCGATCGAAGAAGGAAGCAAGACACTGAAGGTAACCGAGTTCGTTACCGTTGGGGAAGTCGCTACCATGATGGATGTGCCGATTACCAAAGTCATCGGGGCGTGTATGTCGCTGGGTATCATGGTAACCATGAACCAACGTCTGGATGCCGAAACGCTTACGATTGTAGCTGACGAATTCGGATTTGACGTCGAGTTCATCACTACCGATATCGAAGAGAATATCCAGGTGGAAGAAGACCGTCCGGATGACCTCGTCAACCGGGCACCGATTGTTACTGTCATGGGTCACGTCGACCACGGTAAGACCTCACTCCTCGACTACATCCGTAAAGAGAATGTAATCGCTGGGGAATCGGGAGGTATCACGCAGCACATCGGTGCGTATGGTGTGACACTCGACAACGGACAGAAAATTGCCTTCCTCGATACACCGGGCCACGAAGCGTTTACCGCGATGCGGGCGCGGGGTGCACAGGTGACCGATATCGCCATCATCGTGATTGCGGCCGACGACGATATCATGCCACAGACAAAAGAAGCCATCAGCCACGCACAGGCGGCGGGCGTTCCTATCATCTTTGCGATCAACAAAGTCGACAAACCGACGGCGAATCCAGAGAAAATCAAAGAGCGTCTCGCCGGTATGAACCTCCTCGTGGAAGACTGGGGTGGAAAAATACAGTCACACGACATTTCGGCCAAGACCGGATTGGGCGTGAAAGATTTGTTGGAAAAAGTACTCCTCGAGGCTGAAATCCTTGACTTGAAAGCCAATCCTAACCGTGTGGCATCCGGAACGGTCGTAGAAGCCTTCCTTGACAAAGGAAAAGGATATGTGGCCACGATACTCGTACAAAATGGTACACTCCGCATCGGCGATTACATGCTGGCCGGTAAGAACCACGGTAAGATACGGGCGATGCACGACGAACGCGGACACGTGGTGAAAGAAGCCGGACCGGCGACACCGGTATCGGTACTCGGACTCGACGGTGCGCCAACGGCAGGTGACAAGTTCACTGTTTTCGAAGACGAACGCGAAGCCAAGCAAATTGCAGCGAAGCGTACGCAGTTGCAACGCGAGCAATCGGTACGTACACAGCGTCACATTACGCTGGCGGAAATCGGACGTCGTATTGCACTCGGCCAGTTCAAAGAGCTAAACATCATCCTCAAAGGTGACGTGGACGGCTCGGTTGAAGCGCTTTCCGACTCGTTCTCGAAATTGTCGACCGACGAAATCCAGATCAACATCATCCACAAAGGAGTGGGCGCAATCACCGAAAGTGACGTAATGCTCGCCTCGGCCTCTGACGCCATCATCATCGGATTCAACGTACGTCCTGCCGGAAATGCGAAGCAACTGGCGGATAAGGAAGAAATCGACATCCGTCACTATTCGATCATTTACGATGCCATCGACGACCTCAAGGATGCGATGGAAGGGATGTTGTCTCCAGTGATGAAGGAAGAAGTCACCGGTACGGCCGAAATCCGCGAGATCTTCAAGATTTCAAAAGTTGGTTCGATCGCCGGTTGTATGGTCACCGATGGCAAGATATTCCGAAATTCGAAGATCCGTATCATCCGCGAAGGCGTGGTGGTCTATACCGGGGAACTCGCTACCCTCAAGCGCTTCAAAGACGACGTCAAAGAAGTGTCGAAAGGATACGACTGCGGTATTCAGATCAAGAACTACAATAATATCGAGCAATACGACATCATCGAAGCCTTCCAGGAGGTCGCGGTGAAGAAGAAATTGTAAGAAAGGATCACAATAGAAAATCCCGGGTAAGTGCCCGGGATTTTTTTTGATATACGTTGGATATGTAGCCCTCCAAAGGCGAAGAAGGACGTTTATTTGTTCGGACGGATGATGAGCGCGTTCGGATACGTTTTACGCAATTCTGCCAGGTTCCGTTCCGCTTCCACCCGCGTTTTGAAGTTGCCTACCCACACTTTATAAAAAGGGGTGTTGAAGATGACGGTTCCGTCAAGATGGTGCGATTGTTTCCGAAAATCGGCCAACACCTTTTTCGAGGCCTCACTTTCGCCATTATAAATTTGGATTTTGTAGACGTCATTGACTGTAATTGACGGATTTATACGCCTTTTTTCCTTTAATAACTGCTCAATTTTTGGGTCTTGCGTAACCGTGACGGACGCGGTCTCCTGCGCGGATAAACGCACGTTAAAAAAAACGCCGATAACAAGGGTGGTAAGGCAGCCGAAGCGAGTGCAAAAAGTCATAATAGTGTGTTAGTGAAACAAATGTACAAGTAAGGTACGGAAACAATTCAAAAAAATTAATTTAGAATCGGTATAAATTGCTTCTTAAGATATAATTAAGGTTTTGGGAATAGTGAGGATGTCTTATTTTTGTGCAAGTTTTCAAAAACTGCCGTTTTCTCAACGCTCATGCGGAAAAAAACGTGCCAAAACCAGTCGATAATCAGTAAAATAATATGAAAAAGGGTCACCCTAATTCGATTTCAAGAACTGTCCTCAGTCTTGCCTTCCTGCTGACTTTCTCCTTATCCGTTTCGGCCCAGCAACCACCAGCTCCTGCGGCGGCGCCTGCAATGGCGGCTCCGGCTGCTGATGGTGCGGCTGCAGCTGCGGCCCCTGCTGCGGGTGCGGGCGATGCCAAGGCGGGAAAAGCGCTTTTCAATGCCAACTGTGCGGCGTGTCACAAACTTGATGCCAAGATGACGGGGCCTGCCCTGAGAGGCGTGGCGGAGCGTCGTGACCGCGAGTGGTTGTACAAGTGGATCAACAACAGTTCTGCGATGATCGCATCGGGCGATGCGGAAGCTGTCAAGTTGTTTAATGAGTACAACAAGGTGGTGATGACCGCGTTCCCGCAACTCTCTAAAGGTGATATCGACAACATCCTGGCGTACACGTCTGAGCCGAAGCCGGTAGAGACTGCCTCTGCGGCTGCTGCAAAAGGCGGTTCGGGTGACGCAAACGGCGTGTCAAATAGTATCATCCTGGTGGCACTGGCCATCGTGATGGGTATTTTGGTGGTCATGTTGTGGTTGGTAAACCGCACCTTGTCACGCATCGCCAAGTCCAACGGCATTACACTTCCTGAGAAAGAAGTTACCATGCCAATCTGGAAAGCATACGCCCGGAACCAATTCCTTGTATTGGTTACAGCCATCGTGCTTCTGCTCGCCAGCGGTTATTTCGTATACGGCTACCTGATGCAAATCGGGGTTGACCAGGGGTACCAGCCAATTCAGCCGATCCACTTCTCGCACAAAATCCACGCGGGTGACAATGCAATCGATTGTAAATACTGTCACTCCGCCGCGCGTGTTAGCAAGAATGCCGGTATTCCGTCACTTAATGTCTGTATGAACTGTCACAAGAACATTGCGGAGTTTGCGGGCGATAAAGATTCGATCTACGACTACTCGAAAGAATTCTACACCGGCGAGATTGCCAAGTTATACGACGCGGTAGGCTGGGACAAGAACGCTCAGAAATACACCGGAAAAACGCACGCGGTCAAGTGGGTGCGTATCCACAACCTTCCTGACTTTGCGTATTTCAACCACTCACAACACGTTTCGGTGGCCGGAATTGAATGTCAGAAGTGCCACGGACCGGTTCAGACCTATGAGATCCAACGTCAGTTCGCACCACTTACCATGGGCTGGTGTATCAACTGCCACCGCGAGACGGAAGTCAAGATGGAAGGCAACAAGTACTACGAAAAGATCCACGAAGAACTGTCCAAGAAATACGGCGTTGACAAGCTGACCGCCGCCCAGATGGGAGGCCTTGAATGCGGTAAGTGCCATTATTAATTCGAATTTAAGAAGCTTCTATAGATATGTCATCAAACAAGAAATACTGGAAAAGTGTTGAAGAACTGAACGGAAACAGTTCTGTTGTTGAGACGCTGAAAAATAATGAATTCGTCGAGCCGATTCCGGTCGAGGACTTCCTGGGGGATAAAGAAACCCTCGCGGCTTCCTCTACGACCCGTCGTGACTTCCTCAAATTCGTTGGATTCAGTACAGCCGCAGCTTCGCTTGCTGCCTGCGAGGGACCTGTCAAGAAATCGATTCCCTACGTGGTGCAGCCTGAGTCGATCATCCCGGGAGTGTGGGATTTCTACGCCACCTCCGCGTTCGACGGCTTTGATTTCGCCAATATCCTGATCAAGACGCGCGAAGGCCGTCCGATCAAAATTGAAAATAATAAACTGACAGGCAAAGAGTTCTCGGCGAATGCCAGGGTACACGCGTCCGTATTGTCGCTGTACGACAGTATGCGTCTTAAAGAGCCTAAAATCAACAAGCAGGCTGCCAGTTGGAAAGACGTCGATGCGAAAGTAACTGCGTCGTTGGCCGAAGCCAAAACGTCAGGAAAACAAGTCGTTCTTCTTACAGGTACGACCGCAAGTCCGTCAACCGACAAGCTCATTGCCGAGTTCCTCGCAGCCAATCCTACTGCCAAGCACGTAGTATACGATGCGGTATCATCATCAGAAGCGCTTGATGCGTTTGAGATGGTGTACGGTGAGCGCGGATTGGCTTCCTACGACTTCTCTAAAGCAAACACCATCGTATCGATCGGTGCCGACTTCCTCGGTGACTGGCAAGGAGGTGGATATGATAAAGACTACGCACAAGGACGTATCCCGAACAAAGGGAATATGTCGAAACACATACAGTTCGAGTCGAACATGACGCTTTCCGGAGCGGCTGCCGACAAGCGCGTAATGGCCTCACCGTACCAACAGAAAATGGCGTTGGTGAAAATCTACAACGCAATTGTAGGTGGCGGTGCAGCAGCTAACCTGGACGGTAAAGTTGACGCAGAGGTAAGCAAAGCGATCAAACAACTCCAGGCCGCGGGTTCAAAAGCACTCGTCGTGTCCGGAATTCAGGATGTCAATGCCCAATTGTTGGTGTTGGCCATCAACCAAAAACTCAACAGCGAAGCGCTGGCAAATGCAACCGTACGTTACATCCGCAAAGGATCTACAAAAGCGGTAACGCAATTCCTTGCCGACCTGAACGCGGGTAACGTACATACCGTCATCATGAACGGTGTGAACCCAGCCTATTCCCTCCCAGATGGGAAGGCATTCCAAAGCGCGTTGAAAAAAGCGAAACTGTCGGTTGCGTTTTCCCTCAAAGAAGACGAAACGGCATCAGCTTCGACTATCGCGATCGGCGTACCACACTACCTTGAAGCGTGGAACGACCACATGTTCGTAAAGGGTAGCTATGCCTTGGCGCAGCCTACCATTCGTCCTATTTTCCCTGCTACCAAACAATTCCAGGACGCGCTGTTGTCGTGGATGGGTAAACCGGGAACGTTCTACGATTACATCAAAGCGAATTCCGCTGCGTATATCGCAGGCTCTAACTGGAACCAGGTATTGCACGACGGTGTCTACGGCGCTCCCGCCATCGGACTCGCAGGAGGCGCTGCCAACTTTGCAGGCGCCGCGTCTACACTGGCAGGTGCTGCCAAGCCACAAGGTTTCGAGTTGGTATTGTATACCAAAACCGGAATGGGCGACGGCCAACAGGCGAACAACCCATGGTTGCAGGAGTTCCCTGATCCGATTACGCGCGTATCATGGGACAACTATGTAACGATTTCCCGTAAGGATGCCGAGAAAGCCGGAATCGAAAACTGGAATGTAGCCAACGGTGCACTCGACGGCCACTATGTGACAATCGAGGTAAATGGAACCAAACTCGAGAACGTCCCGGCCCTGATCCAACCCGGACAGGCAGAAGGCACCCTCGGATTGGCGTTGGGTTATGGCAAGAAAGCAGCTCTTAAAGAAGAAATGCAGGTAGGGGTTAATGCCTACACGCTTTATAAGAATTTCAACGATACACAATCGGCGAAGATTACGAAGACCGATGGTACCCACGAATTTGCGTGTGTACAGTTGCAGCGTACCCTGATGGGCCGTGGTGATATCGTGAAGGAAACCACACTTGATGTGTTCAAGAGTGAAAAAGCAGAGGTGTGGAACCCACAACCGATGGTATCGCTTGACCACAAAGAAGTTGCGGCTACATCCGTTGACCTTTGGGCATCATTCGACGATACCCTGGGGCCTCACTTCAACCTGTCGATTGACCTGAACGCCTGTACGGGTTGCGGCGCCTGCGTCATCGCTTGTCACGCCGAGAACAACGTACCGGTGGTTGGTAAAACCGAAGTACGTCGTAGCCGAGATATGCACTGGTTGCGTATTGACCGTTATTACTCGTCAGAAGACAGCTTTGCTGCCGATGATAAGAAGAAGGAAGAATTCGACGGTCTGTGGGGCGACAAAGGCTCACTCGGCGGATTCGGCGAATTGGAGCATCCTGCCGACAACCCACAAGTGGCATTCCAGCCGATCATGTGCCAGCACTGTAACCACGCGCCGTGCGAAACGGTTTGTCCGGTTGCCGCTACGTCGCACAGCCGCCAGGGCCAGAACCACATGTCATACAACCGTTGCGTTGGAACACGTTACTGCGCGAACAACTGTCCGTATAAAGTACGTCGCTTCAACTGGTTCCTTTACAACCAAAATGACGAGTTCGACTTCCACATGAACGATGATTTGGGTCGTATGGTACTCAACCCTGACGTAAACGTTCGGTCACGTGGTGTGATGGAGAAATGTTCACTGTGTATCCAGAAAACACAGTCTACGATATTGACGGCCAAACGCGAAGGGCGTGAGGTTCGCAAAGACGAGTTCGAGACGGCATGTTCAGCGGCTTGTTCGAGCGGTGCAATGATCTTCGGAAACGTAAACAATCCGGAAGACAGCATCAACGAAGCGAAGAAAAGCGAGCGGATGTACCACCTCCTCGAGCACGTCGGAACCAAGCCGAATGTGTTCTACCACGTCAAAGTTCGCAACGTCTAATCAAGAAATTATTAAGAAATACCTATTAGGATATGTCGTCGCACTACGAAGCACCCATTAGAAAACCGCTGGTCTTAGGTGATAAAACCTACCACGATGTGACCGTCGATGTCGCCGCTCCCGTCGAGGGCCGCGCCAATAAGCAGTGGTGGACTGTCTTCACCATAGCCCTGGTAGCCTTCCTCTGGGGAATTGGATGTATCACCTACACGATCTCGACCGGTATCGGTACATGGGGATTGAACAAAACCGTCGGTTGGGCATGGGATATCACCAACTTCGTTTGGTGGGTTGGTATCGGTCACGCCGGAACCCTCATCTCGGCCGTATTGCTTCTCTTCCGTCAGAAATGGCGGATGGCGATCAACCGCTCGGCAGAGGCGATGACCATCTTCTCGGTAGTTCAGGCTGGTTTGTTCCCGATCATCCACATGGGTCGTCCGTGGCTTGCTTACTGGGTACTTCCGATCCCGAACCAGTTCGGTTCTCTGTGGGTAAACTTCAACTCGCCACTTTTGTGGGACGTATTCGCGATTTCGACGTATCTTTCGGTTTCACTGGTGTTCTGGTGGACGGGTCTCCTCCCGGATTTCGCCATGCTCCGCGACCGCGCTATCACGCCGTTCACAAAACGTATCTATAGCATACTTTCATTCGGTTGGTCAGGTCGTGCCAAAGACTGGCAACGCTTCGAAGAAGTCTCGTTGGTTCTGGCCGGACTCGCAACCCCACTCGTACTCTCCGTACACACCATCGTATCCTTTGACTTTGCCACCTCCGTTATTCCGGGATGGCACACCACCATCTTCCCTCCGTACTTCGTTGCAGGTGCGGTATTCTCCGGGTTCGCGATGGTAAACACCCTCCTCATCATCATGAGGAAAGTATCGAACCTCGAAGCCTATATCACCATCCAGCATATCGAATTGATGAACATCATCATCATGATCACCGGATCGATCGTAGGTGTTGCCTATATCACCGAGTTGTTCATCGCATGGTATTCAGGAGTAGAGTATGAGCAGTACGCCTTCCTCAACCGTGCAACCGGACCTTACTGGTGGTCATACTGGGCGATGATGACATGTAACGTGTTCTCGCCACAGTTCATGTGGTTCAAGAAACTTCGTACGTCGATCATGTTCTCGTTCATCATCTCGATTGTCGTGAACATCGGTATGTGGTTCGAACGTTTCGTAATCATCGTAACGTCGCTTCACCGCGATTACCTCGCATCATCGTGGACGATGTTCTCTCCAACTTTCGTCGACATCGGTATCTTCATCGGAACGATTGGGTTCTTCTTCGTGTTGTTCCTTTTGTACGCACGTACCTTCCCGGTTATCGCACAGGCGGAGGTGAAGACCATCCTGAAGTCGTCTGGTGACAACTATAAAAGAATAAGAGAAGCTAATAACGATTCGCATCATGAATAGTACCAAAGTCATTCACGCCATTTACAACGATGACGATGTGTTGATGGACGCCGTCAAGAAGACGCGCGCCGCCCATCACCATATTGAAGAAGTGTATACGCCGTTTCCGGTTCACGGACTTGACAAGGCGTTGGGACTTCCACACACCCGTCTGGCGATTTGTGCCTTCATCTACGGACTTTGCGGATTGTCGTTCGCAACCTGGATGATGTGGAACATCATGATCAGCGATTGGCCTCAGAACATTGGAGGTAAACCAAGTTTTGCCTACTACCAGAACATGCCTGCCTTCGTGCCGGTTATGTTTGAGATGACCGTATTTTTTGCGGCGCACTTAATGGTGATCACGTTTTACATGAGAAGTCGCCTTTGGCCTTTCAAACAAGCAGAGAACCCGGATGTTCGTACGACCGACGACCACTTCCTGATGGAGGTGCCGGTACACGACAACGAGGATGCGTTGGTTTCGTTCTTCCTGAACACAGGCGCTGTTGAAGTTAAAGTAATCGAAAAGCACTAAGACCAGATATGAAAAGCTTTTTCAAGATAGGGATGATGCTCGGCCTCGCGGCAACAGCGGTCTCATGCCATGACAAACAAGAGCCGAACTACCAGTACATGCCCAACATGTATGAGTCGGTCGCATACGAGACATATTCAGAGTCTAAGGCCTTCCGTGGTGATGGTCGTGAAGGACTGGTTCCTCCTGCCAATACCCTGAAGCGTGGCTTTGAGGTATACGAATACCCCAACACGCCCGAAGGGAAACAGGCTTCTATGGCCAATACACCGAAAGATAGTGCGGCCGTGGATATGGACAAAGCCAAAGTGTTGTACG
>DATGXZ010000054.1:0-2406 GCA_035298445.1 Flavobacterium sp. | reverse complement strand
GCCGCTTTCTCGACACCTTTATCCAGACGTACCGGACGGCATTGGAAAGGCGACGGGCCATCCTGCAGAAACTGAAAACAGAACCGTTGCAGTATGTGCGACGCGACAGTATGCGGTTCAGCAAAGACGCCTTCCCTTTTGAGAAAGACGAAGCCCAACTGACCCGCTATTGGTCGAAACGGCTGGCATTTGAGGTAATGGACGACATCGCCCGGTCGGGCACGAAGCTCGACTCGGTGCGGCCACTGTTTGCCAAACTTGAGCCCGACGCGCGCACCAAAGCCTTTGACACCAACCTTTGTAAGGTCAATAGCCTGTTGGATACACCGGGTGACTTAGAACGTGACCTGCGTACGAACTTCCTGAACTTCTTTTGTACGTACTTCGATCCACACAGTAATTACTTTTCGGATGATGCCCGCACCTCGTTCATGTCGCAGTTGTCGACCGGCAACCTCTCGCTCGGACTTTACGTCTCGCTGAACGAACGCGAGGAGATCACGGTAGATGAGATCGTACCCGGCGGGCCTGCGGCGCGTTCGCAACAATTCGAAAAAGGCGATATCGTGGTGAAGGTTGGAAACGGAAGCGGCATACAGTATACCGTGTCGTGCGCGTCGTTGGAGACCATCGGCGACTTCCTTTTCTCGGATGCCCATATCGACATCGTGCTGACGATACGAAAGAAAAACGGCACCCTGCTTGAGGTTCCGCTTCGCAAGAAATTCATGCGGGCAGAAGACACCACGGCCTACAGTTTCATCGCTGAAAAAGGCACCAAAGTCGGCTACATCGTATTGCCGCAATTCTACACCGATTTCAACAACAACGGCTATGTAGGCTGTTCAGACGACGTGCGCCGCGAGATACAGAAACTGACCGAAGACGGTATCGACGGGCTCGTGCTCGACCTGCAGGACAACGGCGGCGGCTCGATGGAAGAAGCCGAAGCGTTGGCAGGTCTTTTTATAGAAAGCGGTCCCGTGGCGTTGCTGAGTGATCGTAGGAACCGACAGACCGTTTTGAAAGACCCGGATAAAAGCCTGGTGTATGGCGGACCGCTGGTCGTACTGATCAACGGAAACTCCGCATCCGCCAGTGAATTCTTTACCGCCGCGATGCAAGACTACAACCGCGCGGTGGTGGTGGGTTCCTCTTCATTGGGTAAAGCTAGTATGCAGACCATCCTTCCGCTCGATGAAACCAAGCAAGACGAGTTTGCCAAGGTCACTATACAGAAGTTTTACCGCATTACCGGCGGCAGTGCGCAGATCGCCGGCATACAACCGGACGTAAACGTTCCGGTACTGTTTGACAGTATCGTAGAACGCGAACGGCAATATGACACGGCCTTACAACGCGATACACTGGTGTCGAAGGCGCGGTTCCGGCCGTTTGACCGAAAAACCCTCGAACGGGCCATTCGCAACAGCCAGGCGCGGGTATCGGCTAACCCGGTTTTTGGGGAGATTGAGGCGTTGAACAACGAAATCAACCAACTGTACGGACGGAAAAAGCCACCGCTTCCGATGACCTTTGACGATGTGTTCCGCGAGATCCATTCGGTTGACCCGACGTGGAAAAAAGTGAAAGACCTCATCGCACGACCGACCGGTTGCCGGATTACCAACAATCGCACCGACCTGTTGCGCATGCAGCAAAACGACGGGCAACTGGAACTGAATGCGGCCAAAATGAAAGACGCCCAGACCAATCCGTACCTCGAGGAAGCCATTGCTATTATTGCGGACCTAAAGCAGGCGGCGCAAAAGCCATAAGGGTTCTTACGAAAAAACAATACAAGGTTTGTTTACGAATTCCTGACTTCGGTCTAAGATTTGGGTGGAAGAAAAGGAACGTTTATTTTTGCAGCGTTTTTAATAGCCAAAATCCATTTAATCGATTAGTATATGGGAAGAGCGTTTGAATTCCGTAAGGGAAGAAAGATGAAGCGTTGGGCCGCGATGGCGAAAGCGTTTACGCGTATTGGAAAAGATATCGTCATGGCCGTGAAGGAAGGCGGTCCGAACCCGGATGCGAATTCACGCCTCCGTGCTGTCATGCAGAACGCGAAAGCGGCGAACATGCCGAAGGAGAACGTCGAACGCGCCATCAAGAAAGCGACCGATAAAGATACCGCCAACTATAAGGAAGTGCTTTTCGAAGGCTACGCCCCACACGGAATCGCCATCCTGATTGAGACCGCGACCGACAACAACAACCGGACGGTCGCCAATATCCGCAGCTACTTCAACAAGTGCAACGGCAGCCTCGGCACACAGGGTTCCGTTGAGTTCATGTTCGATCATACCTGCAACTTCCGCATCCCGAAAGACGGCATCGATCCCGAAGAACTCGAACTCGAACTGATCGACTTCGGAGCCGAGGAAGTATTCGAAGACGAAG
>DATGXZ010000053.1:0-5144 GCA_035298445.1 Flavobacterium sp. | reverse complement strand
CATCACTGTCTTCCAACCATTTTTTATCCTCCGGGAAATGGTCGCGAAAAAAACGCCGGGTGGGCGGTATCCAATAGGTTTCGCGAAACGACTTAACAAATCCGGTTAGTTTGCCTTCCTCATCTTCCGGACAATAACCGGCCGCCCAGGTGCAGTCAATCCACAGGTAGCGATCGTCGATGCGCAGCACGTTCCATGCATGGTCCAACACGCCCATCCGGCCAATCTGCGTGGGGCGGCTTTTCGTATAACCCCTTACCACTGAGCACCGTATGCCGGCAAGGCCACACAGTTCCTTATAAAGCAGGGCATATCCTTCGCAAACGTCCTTTCCGGTTTCCAGGACTTTCTTCGCCCGCTCCCGCTCATATTTGGCTTGTTTCTCCCGGCAGTCATACGCGTCATCACATTTGAAGCGGTCGGGTTTGGCGCGACGGTTATACGCCTTATAATCGTAAGCTGTGTTCTCGGTCACCCAAATAAACAACGCCCGCGCCTTTTCTATTTCAGTCTGGCAACCGGCGGTGAGCGCCGATACCAACCGTTCTAGATGTCCGTCGTATCGCACGGCGCGCGCGCGGGCGTCGAGCACGTCATACGGATTCGGCGTTGGGATCGTATCCTGTGCTGACAGCGGGAAGTAACCTAAGACAATGACGAGAAAGCAAAGTAATGGTCGCATACCCAAATGTAGTAAAACCACCGCTGCCCTGCGTTAGGATTGACGAGCTATACAGGCGAATTTCCCATTCAATCCCAAGCCCGAAGCAACTGCGCCTCAAGCGCCCTCGCCCTCGGAAACAACACGTTGTTCTCCAGGTGGATGTGTTCGTCGAGATCCTGCTCGAAACGCTCTAGCATCGTATAGGCCGCCCTGAAAAGCGGACAGTCGTCGATCGGAGGCATGTAGTGGTCGGTCAGCCGGGCGATATACCGAAAACGGTCGCCTTCCTCTTCGTGTTCCCGCTCCATGACACGCAACAGCTCGCACAACGGTTGGTTGAGCCGTGAACGCCGGGGTACGCCCGTCTGTGCCGCATGTTCCAACCGCACGATATGTGGGAACACCACCGTTTCCTCCGTCTTAAGATGCTGCATAAGCGCTTCCGTGGCTTCGCCAAATAAGATTCGGAGGGGTACTACCTCAGCGTGAGTACCACCATAGGCGTCACACAGCCGGTTCAGGTGATGCCGGATCACCGGAATGCCCGTCATGATATAGCGGTGGTGTTTCTTTTCTATATAATCGACAATCAGGTCAGCGGGCCACGAGTCGAAGTCGATGACCGGGCCCACTTCCGAAAGCAGCGTATCGGTGAGTTCGGTCATGATGCGTTTAAAGTTGAAGCCTTTTTGTTCGCAGGCCTCCGCAACCGTATAGTGTCCGCGGCAACTGAAATCGATACCGTAGCGCGAAAAGATGGCGGCAGTCCGAAAGTCATGTGCAACGAACTCGCCAATGGTGAGGTGTTGAGTAGTAGCCATAAATAGATGTTGGGGGACAACGAAAATACAACTAAAATTATCTTAAAATGCGAATTTCATCCACAATATAGCGGTTCAAAATGACATTTATCAGCTATCCGCGCGCCGTGAGTAGAACTACGTCCGGAGATTCGCACAAAACATGACAGACGTCATTGTCGCGCCCTTCCCCTCGTGTGACCTTTGCAAAAAAAGACCATGGAACAGTGGAAGAAACTGTCGGGCGAACAGGCACGCCAACGTATCGAGAAGGCCCTTGCCGAGAATGTCGATTTTAACGACGGACGTGCCATCGGTTACCCGGTGTCGAAGCTCGACGGACGCGTTTTTCACGACGCACCTTTCCTGAAGGATGCGCCGGTGTTGATGACCTACGTATCCAATCCCAATCACATCGGGTGTCACACCCTCGGCACCTCCGAGAGCGCTTTCAAAGGCACACAGGAGATCGAGCGTGATGTGCTCGACATGGTGGCCTGCGACGTGTTTCACGCCACGCCTCACAGCTATGACGGCTATGTGGCCGGAGGTGGCACAGAGGCTAACATTCAGGCATTGTGGATGTTCCGAAATGTGTTCCGCGACACCTACCGCGCCCGCCCCGAGCAGATTGCGATCTTCGCCTCGGAAGATACCCACTATTCCATTGCGAAAGGCGCCGATCTGCTGACTACGCAACTCATCAAAGTGCCGGTCGATTTCGAAACCCGCGCTATTCGCCGTGACGCCCTTCGGGCCAGATTGATTGAGGCACGCGCTTCAGGTGTGCAGTATGCGATTGTCGTTGCGAATATGGGCACCACCATGTTCGGCTCGGTCGACGATCCGGCAGTCTATACGTCATTGTTGCGCGATTACGGCTTCCCCTTTTTCCTTCATGTAGACGCCGCCTATGGCGGATTCATCTATCCGTTTCTCGACCGCCACAACCAGCTTGACTTCCGCAACCCCGATGTGTCGTCGGTAGCGGTCGATGCCCATAAAATGCTCCAGGCGCCTTATGGTACGGGTATTTTCCTCTGCCGGAAAGGCTATATCGAACACGTGCTCACGAAAGAAGCCGACTACGTCGAAGGCATGGACCTAACCCTGAGCGGCAGTCGTTCGGGCGCTAATGTCGTCGCCGTCTGGATGATTTTGAAAGCCTACGGCTATGCCGATTGGTTTGAAAAAGTGCAGGTGCTGCAGCTCCGTACTGCCTGGTTGTGCACCCAGCTCGATGCGTTGGGCGTAGCGTACTTCCGTGAACCGAACCTCAATATTGTTGCGATCCGGGCGTCGTTTATAGACGAGACGGTGGCAGAGCGCTACAACCTAGTGCCCCAGCACCACACCGGGCCGAACGACTGGTATAAGGTCGTGATCATGCAGCACGTTGACCTCGAGATACTGGGACGTCTCGTAGCGGACATCATGCAACGGGTAGGCCTCGAAATGGAAATCCCCTTACAGTAAACCATAAGGGGATTCCGGTAACTTCTTTTTCTATGTCTATCAGGATTTGCCTGTCTTGACCGACGGCCAATTCGCATCGGCCTTTTTGATCAAGGCGTCTCGGTCTTTGTTCCATTCGGTACGCACATCTTTATTATAGTTAAGATAGAGTTTCCCCGCTACGATGGTAAACGCATCCGCTTCCGTAGGTGCCTTGTAGCCCCTCGAACAGCCGAAGGCACAGTAACCGCCATACTGAGGCAGGTATTTTTCGGGATCAGCTTTGAACGCCGCAAGGGTTTCGTTACTTGAAAAATGCCAGTCGGCGTTTTCGTAACGGTATACGAGTTCCGGTTTTCCTTCGACCGCGCGTCCTTCGGTGAAATACGCTACGACATCATAGCCGTTGATGGCCCCTTTTTTGGTTTCGTAAACAGGTGATTGCTGCGCCCACCCGGCAAAACCGGTAAGCGCGATCATAAAGAGCAGGACAAACTTTTTCATGTTTTCTGTGTTGATTGTGAGAGCAAAACTACGTCCGCAATTTTGTTCGAAATGTCGGCTAGCTGACAAATGGGGAATTTATTTCACGGGAACTTTGTCAAAAAAGCTATGAAAACCATCATGTTATCACTTGTCCTGGTCCTGGCCCTTTCGTCGTGCCAGTCGGAAGGCGAACTCACCCAATCGGATGTCGGCGACGTTGCCCTTCCCACCGAAGCACAACTTTTGTATGAAGGTGCGTTTAGTCCGACTTCAGGTATTGAGGTTGCCGGTACGGCCCGTGTGTATGCCAGGGCGTCAGAACGTTATGTGGCATTGGAAGATTTCTCGGTATCGCGGGGTCCCGACCTAAAGGTGTATCTATCCACTACCGCAGCTCCCGATACCTTCGTAAACCTGGGCGCGCTCGGTAACGGGGTAGATCCTACCTATAACATCCCGGAGGGCGTTGACCTGACGGTGTACAATCACGTGCTCATCCATTGCCAGCAGTACAGCCATCTTTTTGCCATTGCACCCCTACAACCCGCCGAATAGCCATGAAAGCCACCCTTTTAGTTTGTATCGCCTTTTTCTCGATTTCCTATGTAAACCTTCAGGCGCAGGGTTGCAGTGATGCGGGCATTTGTAGTATTGCGTCACATCCCGAAACCCACGCTTCGACGCGCAATGAAATTGAAGTAACAGGACTCGTAGGCGCGGGTGAAGCGGATACCCGGTATTTTTCGCCTTTTATTGCCTACAACCGCCGCTTCAACGAGCGTTGGTCAGGTGGTGTAAAAATCACGTCTTCGTTTGCGGAAGGTCGTTTTGGGAAACGGGGCTCGCTGGGCGATGCCTACTTAAGCGCCCATTTTATCCCAAAGCCAGACGCGCGCTACAAGTGGTCGTATTCTGCGGCGGTGAAGATTCCGTTCAACCGGGCCAACCTAAAGATCAACGAACACCCGTTGCCGTTGGATTACCAAAGTAGTCTGGGTACGATTGATTTCCTCGGCAGCGTCAACCTTCGGTATGGGAACTGGGATTTCAACAGCGCCCTTCAACTGATTGTGGTCAACCTGAACGCCAACTCGTTCTTTGCCGAATACTCCGGAACGGATGCCTTTCCCTCGACCAACCTGTTTCGGCGCCGGCCCGATGCCTTATTCCGGGCGACCTACACGCTCTCCGATTCGAAAAAGCGTTTCCACCTTAAGCCGAATTTACTGTTCATCTACCACCTGGGAGAAGATTCATTTGAGAACATTTACGGCCGGCGGGAATCGATTTCCGGATCTGACGGACTGACCCTCAACGGCAACCTGATCGGGATCTGTGATTTCAAGTCGGGAAGCCTTTCCCTTTCGGCGGCGGCACCTTTCGTTGTGCGCGACATCCGTCCCGACGGCCTGACACGGGAGTTTACGGTGTCGGTGGGGTATGTGGGGCGGTTTTGAGGAAAAGAACTATAGAGTTAATCGTTCTTACGTAAGCTAATTCAAAAAAATCTGACTTTTGTAAACGTTTTTGGTTTCGCAGAAACAAAAGGTATTGGATACTTAAACGAGTTGCTCTGAAATCCACTTTCGGATTCCTAGTAAATCACTGGTTATCTTTTCTCGCCCCAAGCACTTAATGATCTCAATGGCAGATTCATGACACTTTTTTATTTTTACCCCGCTACCGCAGGGGCACAACTTATTTCGGGTCAAATCCGCGTTGGAAAGAACAGCTTCTAA
>DATGXZ010000052.1:0-2454 GCA_035298445.1 Flavobacterium sp. | reverse complement strand
GCGTTGCTTGAACGTTCCCGGAAATCCATCGCGAAAACGCTCAATTGCCAGGCCTCGGAACTTATTTTTACCTCAGGAGCCACCGAAGCGAATAATTGGATACTGATGTGTGCCGTCCGGGATCTGGGCATACGCCGTATCATCACCACCCGTGTGGAACACCACGCAGTGTTGCACGCGGTTGAGCAACTCGAAAGACAATATGACATTCGCGTTGACTTTCTTAAGGTAGACGTTGACGGACGCATCGACTTTGGCGAGCTCGAGACCCTGTTGGCCGACCCCATTCCAACCCTTGTGTCGCTGATGCACGTCAACAACGAAACGGGCGTGGTACTCGATCTACAGGCTGCGGGCACACTTTGCAGGAGTCACCAGGCGCTGTTTCATTCGGATACGGTGCAATCTGTTGGTAAAACCGAATTGGATTTGCAGGTGTTGCCCGTAGATTTTATCGTGGCAAGTGCACACAAATTCCACGGACCGAAAGGCGTCGGGTTTGCGTTCGTTCGCAAAGGTCCGGCCTTGCACGCGATGTTTTACGGAGGCGAACAGGAAAAAGGACTCCGTCCCGGTACGGAATCCGTTCACAACGTGGCTGGTATGGCGACTGCTTTGACGCTGAGCCTCGAGCACCTGCAAGAGGAACGGGAAGCGATAAACCGTCTCAAGGAATATGCCTGGGACCGGTTGACGACACAATTTCCCGGAACGTGTCAGAATGGCACCGATACGTTTTACAACATTCTCAACGTCACGCTCCCTCTTCCGGAGAGCAAGACGCCTTTGCTGCTTTTCTCGCTCGATATGAAAGGAATCGCCGTTTCGCGTGGAAGTGCCTGCCAGTCGGGAAGTGCCCGTCCATCGCATGTATTGGCCGAGATGCTCGACGAAGCCTCCCTGGCGCGCCCAAGCCTCAGGATCTCCTTTAGCCACTACAATACGACGTCGGATATCGATGCGCTTATCGACGCGCTTTCCGGAGTGTAAATGCTTCGTTAAAATCGCCCATCACCGTCCCGGAATAGCCAATTTCGGTTAAGTTTGTGAAAAAAACAGACATGAAAAGATTCTTATTCTCGTTGGTGGTAGCGGCCGTCGCCTCTTCGGTATCGGCCCAGGGTAAAGGCAACCTCGAACTCGGTCTGCAATTGGGAGGGAACCAGTCAACCGTTTCCAATAACAATTATTCGGAAGACCCTAGTTATTCGTTTAACGCGGGGTATTCGGCTGAGTACTATTTTTCCAACGAATGGGGCCTGAAAGTACGGGCGATCTACGATCGGAAAGGATTTGACGAAGGCTATTACCGCTGGGTTGATGACAACATTTACCTTGCTGATTTCAATCTCGATTACCTCACGATTCCGGTAACGGCTGTGTGGCATTTTGGGGATGACAACGCCTGGTTCCTCGATTTCGGCCTCTATTATGCAACCCTGCTGCGCGGTCGTGAAACGAGCCATGATGCCGATTTGAAGGATGATTTCCGCACGTCCGACGCCGGTGTGGCGTTTGGTATTGGCTATAAATTTCCGGTATCGGACCGACTTCGGATGTTCGTACAACTTGACGGACAAGGTGGTTTCAGCGATATCTACAAAGGCGAAGGCGACGTACAAACGTCGCGATTGGCGCTGAACGTAGGATGTAACTTCCTGCTTTTCTAAATAAAAAAACCGCGACTCGAATCGCGGTTTTTTTTGCTATGGCTTGACCAATACTTTATAACCCCAAGCCGGAAGCGAGAACACATCGTCTCCTTTGAGTTCGATGGTCGCGCCCGAGAACAGTTCTTTATATGAACCTTTCTGGTATTTCGAATCAAGTGTCACCTCCGCAGGCAGTTTACTGAAATTGATGATGGAGATAATCTGGTCATCACCCGATGTGCGCGAGAACGAAATAACCTGATCGGGTTTGTTGTTGAAAATCCGGATCATCACGCCGCCGGCTTTCCCGTTCCATAAGGCTTTATTGCGATGCTTCAGGTCGAAAAGCGTGCGGAAGAGTGCCGCGTGCGGGTCGTCTTTCCATTTGATTTCATCCTTCTCAAAAAAGGCGAGCGAGCGGTCGAGTCCGGCTTCCTGTCCGCTATACACCAACGGCATACCATTCACCGTTCCGGTCAGTACAATCGCCGCATCCAGCGCATCCCCGAAATTCTTATACGGATTGCCTTCCCACGAATTCTTGTCGTGGTTATCGGTGAACGTCATCCGGTAGGCATCCCGCGGGAAGGTGCTGACATCATGGGCCAGATACTCGACAATGCCACCGACAGGCTTTCCATCGCGGGTGACGGCTACCATCTTATCCCAGAGCGACCAGGCATAGGTCATATCGAAGGCCTTCGCGTGAAGGTCACGGGATTCCCATTCACCCAACATGAAAACGGGTTTTACGGCATCGAGCCGCGCCCGGACGTTATCCCAGAAGTCAACCGGCACGAAA
>DATGXZ010000051.1:0-1721 GCA_035298445.1 Flavobacterium sp. | reverse complement strand
AACATACCGTTCAGTTGCGACAACATGGCGGTTCCGTAAAGTTGGAACAGGGCCAGCAACACTTCGGTATCGGATCCGGTTCGGAGTGAGATGCCGTTCGATTTGAGTTCTCCGTAAAAATCGCGGAAGTTGTAGATTTCACCATTGTATACCATCACATACCGACCGTCATGCGACGTAAACGGTTGGTGTCCGGCCTTTGAAAGATCAAGGATCGACAGTCGGCGATGGCCCAATCCGAGGGCGCCGTCTATAAAAATACCGGCATCGTCGGGGCCACGGTGTTCGAGGGCATCCCGCATCCGCACTACCCTTTCTTCACTTACACGTCGCGCAGTATCGAAGTGCAATAAACCGCTAATTCCGCACATGGGCTTCTTTTTCGTTGATCATTTCGTGATAGCGGTCGGCTATCTTCTTCATGTTGGTATGGAAATCAGCGTAGGTTTCGACAAATTGTCGGTTATGTTCAGAGGCCTTTCGTCGCAGTTCGGGGTTTGCGAGGGCCCATTCTATTTCATTTGCAAGTGCCGTAGCGTCATCGACTGGCACGAGTTGTCCGTTATCCCGGTGCGAAATCCAGCTTCTGTTACCGGGTAAGTCGGTCACGATTGGGTAGGAGCCGCAGGCCATGGCTTCAAAAAGCGAGGCCGACACGCCTTCCGTGATCGGCATACTCAGGTAAATGGAGGATTCGCCGAGCAGTTTCGGGAGTTGGGTGTTGGGTATGCGACCGGTAAACTTCACCTGGTCGGCGATATCCAACTCCTGCGCCAGTTGTTGAAGGTACTGCTTTCGGCTGCCATCTCCTACGATTATGAGAGGAAGTTGGATGCCGCGGGAGGCGAGTAGTGAAAAAGCCCGGAGGATGACATCGTGCCGGTATTCGGGTTGCAACGAACGTGTCACAATCGCTGCCGGAGCCCGGTTTGTATCCTCTTCATATCGAAACCGCGCGAGGTCGATACCTTTAGGAAGGACCATCACCTTTGACATGTCAACGCCTGCTTCCCGCATCGATACGGTCATTACAGGTCCCCAGGCATGAATAAGGTCGGCATATTTGAAGGCGCGGTGCTGTAACATCCGTTTCAATGGCATGGTCAGCGAGCGTTCGGGCCATAAGTCGGTGCGGCCCTGTTGGGCAATCGCGACGGGGTGGAGTCCGCACGAGGCCGCCAAAAACCCATAACTGGTCGTGCGTTCCGCGATGACCATATCGGGTTGGTGTTCGCGAATGACACGGCGTATCGTACGCAAGGCGGTAAGGTATTCGACGAAGCGTTTGAACCGGCTTTGCAGGTTATGTCCGGGATGGTTGAGTTCCCAGGTGACGATTTCGAAATCGCCGAACTGCTTCAGGCCGTCCATCCAGGTGATGGCGTCGGCCCGATAGGCTTCCCCTAGAAACAATATCCTCCGTTTTTTCTGCATCGTCAGTCTTCTGATTCTTCGAGGGCGCGGTCAATGAAATCGTTAAGCGGTTTCAGGGCACGCAGTTTTTGGGCGGTTTTCGAAACGAAATCTTTTTTCAATGCCTCGCCCACCGTAAACGTCGCGGTGGCGACGAAGCTCTTCAGTTTCAGGAATTCGATGGCAGGATGGTCTTTTTCGTAGCCTTTGGGTGCTGTTTTCAAGGCGTTCTCCTGGCTCAGGCCTCCAAACACCGCCTGGAAATCCGGAGCGGAGATGACGGCTTCCAAATCGTCGTGGAAGAAGGC
>DATGXZ010000050.1:0-15727 GCA_035298445.1 Flavobacterium sp. | reverse complement strand
TCCTTCGTGCCATACGCAACGGCAATGCCGTAGAAAGTCTCGAAATCCGCGCCGCCAGGGATTTCCGGGTCTACCTGCGGACTAAAGCGGTTCATATAATCGTAAGCGATTGAAAGGATTTTTTGCCGATCGGCTTCGGAGGCCTTCTCCATGCTCAATGCAAGCGCATTGCCTGCCCATGACATCTCCTCAAAATACAGGGGGTTTTTACGATAAGCCGCATCCACGTAATCCAATACCTGACTGTATCCCTCTTTGTTCGAGAGCCAATACACGAGCCGGTCTTCATCTTTGGATTGGCCCGAAAGCAGTCGTTTTAGGAAAATGGGATTGCGACCCGCAATGCCGTTGAATCCAAGAAACTGTATAACCGTTGGCTCCAGACGTTCATCTTCTATGAGTGCAAACAACGCATTGGTGACTTCGGTATCCAACACGCGCTCGGGCGTCGGATTGCGATAGTCGAAATCCATTTCATCCAAAAGATTGGTGACCCTCGCCGAGTCTTTTTCTTGAAGTATGGCCAATACCTGCCCTTTGACTGTAGTGTCCCCGTTGATGAAACGCCTCCCCAGAAGGTTTTTTCGCAGGTTTTCCTGTTTGTCCTGTTCGGCCTTGAGGAGGTTGTTCTTTGCATCGATATAGGCCGAAATGAACTGTACCTTCTTCGGGTCAGTGATGGTGTAAACCTTTGACACGACCTTTGGCTTGACCACTTCCTTCAGGTATTTGTTCACCTGTATGCTGTCTTTTGCCAGATCCTGTGCCAAACAAAAGGTTAGCGGGAATAACAAAAAGGTGGATAGTAGCTTTTTCATGCGATTATCTGTACTCCTTTACCGCGTCCACAAAAGCCCTGGCATGGTCCACCGGAATATTCGGCAGGATACCATGCCCGAGGTTGACGATATAGTTGTCTTTGCCGAACTCGTCGATCATCTGGTGCACCATTTTCTTGATGGTGGGGATGGGCGAGAGCAGCCTTGACGGGTCGAAGTTGCCCTGGAGCGTGATGCGCCCTCCGGAAAGGTAGCGCGCGTTCCGCGGTGAGCACGTCCAGTCGACGCCCAATGCCGATGCCTTTGATTTTCCCATCTCGCCCAGGGCGAACCAGCAGCCTTTTCCGAAGACGATGACCTTGGTTTCCGGGGCCAGTGCCTCGACGATCTGGTTGATATACTGCCAGGAGAATTCCTGGTAATCGACCGGTGACAGCATACCTCCCCACGAGTCAAACACCTGAACGGCATTCACGCCGGCTTTCACCTTCTCTTTCAGGTAAGCGATAGTGGTGTCGGTGATCTTCTGCAACAGCGTGTGTGCCGCTTCCGGATGGCTAAAGCAGAAGCCTTTGGCGGTATCGAAACTTTTTGAACCACGGCCTTCCACGGCATAGCAGAAGATCGTCCAGGGCGAACCGGCAAATCCGATCAGTGGCACTTCGTCGGCAAGCATTTCTTTGGTGAGCTTGATGGCGTCCATCACGTAGCCAAGCGTTTCGTGGATGTCGGGTACGATCACGTTCTCTACGTCCTTCGCCGAGCGGATGGGGTTCGGCAAGAAGGGCCCCACGCTTTCTTTCATCTCGACCTCGATATTCATTGCCTGCGGCACGACGAGGATGTCAGAGAACAGGATAGCGGCATCGGGTTGTATGATGCGGATGGGCTGCACGGTGATTTCGGCGGCGAGCTCGGGGGTGCGGCAGCGCGTGAAAAAGTCGTATTTATCGCGAAGTGCACGGAACTCGGGCAGGTAGCGACCCGCCTGGCGCATCATCCATACGGGTGGACGTTCGACAGTTTCGTTATTGAGGGCTTTGAGGAAGAGGTCGTTTTTTATCATAGTGTTGGGCCGCGATGGCCTATTGTTTTTCGTTGAGAATGATAGGGACACTAAGGCGCTAAGACGCAAGGGTTTTATAATGGTTGATACACTGCACAATCGTATTTTCGATTGTGGGTTTATGGGCGATGACGGTATTCGTCACGCCGACCGAATCTAACCCCTCACGATGGTCGCTGACCGCCGAAGCGGTTGTCGCACCAATGCAGAAGCAGGTTTGCGTTGATAAGGTGTTGGCGCGCACGAAACTTGCTACGGCCGACGGACTGAAAAACAGGATGCCATCAACGGGCACTTCGACTTTTACAGGCGTCAGGTCGGTTTCGTAAACCTCTATTTCATTGAATCGTACCCCGGCTGATGACAATTGCGTGGGCAGTGTGTCAAGAGGCATCGTTCCGGAAAAAAAAGTGAAGGAGGCGTCGCGGTATCCGTCAATGATGTGATCCGATAATTGTGCGGCATCGTCTTCCGAAGCCAGTACCGTGAACCCTCTTTGGTCGAGCAGGTCGGCCGTTTTGGCACCGACGCAGAAAACCGGCCGGCGGCGAACGTCCTGCACATCGGGATGCGCGTCAACCGCTTTGACCGCATTCGCACTCGTAAAAATCAGGTAGTCACCGACGTTTGAAAGGGTAAAGGAACGCGCTTTTACCGAAATAAAGTCGGCCTCGATCACCGACAATCCGGCATTGAGGAGGAATTGCTTTTGGTTGGGTTGCAGTCTTTTGGTGGAAAGGATGCGCGTCATGACTCCTTTTCTTTGAGTTCCCGACGTATTTGTTCCATCACCAACTCGCCTCCATTGGCCAGGATAAACTCGGCGCATTCGGTTCCGAAGGCTGCGTAATGTGTCGTCGGAGCCGTTCGTTCGATCTCTACTTTCTGCATGCCGTCGAGGGAGAACAGCGCCCCGCGAAACCGGATTTCATTGCCTTCAATAGTCGCCAACGCCCCAATCGGAGCGGTACAGCCGCCTTCGAGTTTGCGAAGGAAATCACGCTCTACCCGGGTGGCGATCTCTGTGTCGAAATCGTTGAGTTTCCCCACGACCTCGCGGCAGAATAGGTCTTCCGCCATGGCAACGACCACCATCGCACCCTGTGCCGGAGCGGGCAGCATCCAGTCGAGCACGATATGTTTCGGTGGTGTTTTGTCAATACGTTCGAGTCCGGCCGCAGCGAAAATCGCCCCGTTCCAGTCGTTATCGGCCAGTTTTGCAAGACGGGTATTGACATTTCCTCTCAGGTCTTCCACGCCGTGATTCGGGTAGCGGTGCAACCATTGGGCGCGACGGCGCAGACTTCCGGTTGCGATGGTTCCCGCTGAGCCGAGGAAATTGAGATTCGTTTTGTATACAAGGATATCGGATACATCCGCCCGTTCCAGTACCGCCGCCTGCACGATACCGCGCGGAAGGGCTGTGGGTACGTCTTTCATCGAATGCACAGCGATATCGACCTGGCCGTTGATCATCGCGATGTCAAGGGTTTTGGTAAAGATGCCGGTGATACCGAGTTCATAAAGGGGCTTATCGAGGATGAGATCACCCGTAGACTTGACGGCGACGATTTCGGTTTCGTATCCGAGTGCGTTCAGGCGGGCTTCCACCGTATGGGCTTGCCACAACGCTAATTCGCTGTCGCGCGTTCCGATGCGTATGCATTTACTCATGCGCGATGGGTTTCGATGCGGAAGACCTTTTCGATCCACTCGATGCTTTCGTCGACCATGGTCGCTTCATCTTTGAGGTGGTTGGCGAAATGGGTCGTAATCTTATGGATGATGCGATCGCTGATGATCTTAGCCTGTTCTTCGTTGAAGTTGGAGATTTTTTTGCTTTGGAAATCGAGTTCTGATTCTTTGATTGCGTTGAGTTTCTCTTTCAAAGCATGGATGGTCGGCGCAAATTTCCGGGCCTTTGTCCAGGCGATAAATTCACTTTTGATTTCCTCGATAATGGCCTCCGCTGCCGGAATGTGCTTCTTGCGGTTCTCAAGCGTCTCGTCGGTAATCTGGGAAAGGTGGTCAAGGTGTACGAGCGTCACGCCTTCGACCGACATCACGTTTTCGTGTACGTTCTTCGGAATCGACAAATCCAGGATCAGGAGTGGCTTCCGCAGGTTGAGAATGGCCTTATCGACCGTCGGATTGGTAGCGCCGGTTGCGACGACCAAAACGTCTGCTTTCTGCAATTCGGTCTGTAACTCGGCATAATCACGCACCACGAGGTTGAGTTTGCCTGCCAGTTTTTCCGCTTTGTCGCGGGTGCGGTTGATGAGCGTAATATGGGAGTTCTTCGTGTGCTTGACCAGGTTTTCGCAGGTATTGCGTCCGATCTTGCCGGTGCCGAACAACAGGATGTTCTTCTCACCGATGTTCTCGACGTTCTTCAATATGAATTGTACGGAGGCAAAAGAAACGGAGGTGGCACCGCTGCTGATCTGCGTTTCGTTCTTGATTTTCTTGCTCGCCTGGATGACCGACGTCACCAGACGGTCGAGAAAGGTATTCACGAGTCCCATCGCCCGGGCCTCGTTGAAGCCCGATTTCAATTGGCTGATGATCTCGAAATCGCCCAGGATCTGGCTGTCCAACCCGGTGCCCACACGAAACATGTGTCCGATCGCTTCGTGGTTCTTGAATACGTATCCGACTTGTTGGAACAGTTCGACCGTTCCGTTTGTATTGCCGCACAACAGCCCAATCAACTGGAAGGGGTGTTCGGCAAAGCCATAGATTTCGGTGCGGTTACAGGTAGAGGTCACAAGCAGCGCGCCAATACCCTGTTGCTGCGCCTGCTCAAGCACACGCTGTTTTCCGGCGGCGTCGAGACTGAAGAGACCACGCGTTTCGGCATCCGCTTTTTTAAAACTGAGGCCGACGGCGTAAAACGAAGTGGATTTTGTGGCGCTTAGGTGTTCCATATTCGATCGATACAAAAGTAAAGGGGTCTATAAGATAAAAATAACGCTGTAGGTTCTATTAATATCGTTTCAGGACTTTTTGATTTGTTTAGCACCTAAAAGGCTAATTATTCGTAGTTTTGCAGTAACGACGCGGCCTTTAGTCGATGTTATATAGAATAAATCTAAATAACATTTTCCTGATGCTTGTCAATACATACGATAAAAATGTCGCTATGGGTTCAGAAGAGACCATAAAAATTGAAAATGATTTTACGCTGTTCCGTTTCCAGAATGACGGAGCCCAGCCTTTTCGCGTCCTGAAGGAAATTGCTACCGGCCTGATACAGTTTCATTTCTGCCTGAAAGGAAAGGCGAAATTGGTGTTCAATGAAGGGTCGTACGCCCTGGATTTACGAGAAGAAAAAGCCTTCCTTCTCTACAATCCACAGAAAGAATTGCCGATGAATCTCGAGTTGGCACCGAATTCCTGGGTGATTTCCGTCGTGGTGTCGATCAAAAAGTTCCACTCGCTTTTTTCGGCCGAAGCTGACGTCATTCCCTTCCTTTCCGCCGAAAACCGCGACCGGAAGTACTATGACGAAAGCGACATCACGCCGTCGATGTCAATTGTGTTGAGCCAGTTGTTCCATTACAACCTGCATCCTTCGATCAAAAACTTGTATTACAAAGGGAAAGGATACGAATTACTCAGCCTCTATTTTAACCGCACCGAAGATCCGGACGCCGAACAGTGTCCGTTTCTTATCGACGAAGAGAACGTTCTGAAAATCCGAAAAGCCAAAGACATCGTAATTGCCCATATGGCAGAACCACCCGGATTGCAGGAACTCGCCGACCAGGTAGGTCTTACGCTGAAAAAACTGAAAATGGGTTTTAAGCAGGTGTATGGCGACAGCGTCTACAGTTTTCTCTTCGATTATAAGATGGAATACGCCCGAAAATTACTCGAAGATGGCACCCATAACGTCAATGAAGCCGGCCTGCGAATCGGCTACAGCACCGCGAGTCACTTCATTTCGGCCTTCAAAAAGAAATTCGGCACGACGCCGAAGAAGTACTTGATGTCGGTTGGGAGTTGATGGTTCATGGTTCATAGTTCTTGGTTCATGGTTGAGAATTGAGGGTTGAGAATTGAGGGTTGAGAGTGAACTTCTGAATCCGGCGGCGCTTATCCTAATCTCGTATCTAGTTTAATTTTTATACTGACCTCTAACCACCGAAAATAGCTCATTTATGAAAGGCGTCTTACTCGTCAACCTCGGTTCTCCCGATTCCCCACATCCGAAAGATGTCAAACCGTATCTCGATGAATTCCTGATGGATAAATACGTCATCGACGTGCCCTATCTGCTGCGCGCCTTCCTCGTGAGGGGCATCATCCTGCGCAAACGTCCGGAGAACTCGGCCGAGGCCTATGAGAAGATTTGGTGGGACGAAGGGTCTCCGCTGATCGTCCTTTCCAATCGCATGCACAAAAAGGTTGCAAAACAGGTATCGGTGCCGGTAGGACTTGCCATGCGCTACGGGAAGCCGTCGTTGTTGACGGGTCTGCAGCAACTGGCGGATCAGGGCGTTGACGACGTGCTGCTGTTTCCGCTCTATCCGCAATATGCCATGGCTTCGACCAAAACCATCGAGGTATTGGCGTCGGAACTGCAACAGAAGCATTTCCCGAACATGAAAATCACCAACTTCCCAGCGTTCTTCAACCGTCCGGATTATATCCAGAACCTGGCCGACTCAATTGCCGAAGGACTCGAGGGCTTTGAACACGACCACCTCCTGTTTTCCTACCATGGCATCCCGGAACGCCACATCCGGAAAACCGATATCACCAAATCGCACTGCCGCATCGACGGGAAATGTTGCGTGACGTCTTCTCCGGCGCATCAATTCTGCTACCGCCACCAATGTTATGAAACGACGCGTCTGGTAGCGGAGAAACTGGGCCTTCCGGAAGGATCCTACAGCCAGACCTTCCAATCGCGGTTGGCAGGCGATAAGTGGCTGGATCCTTATACCGATGTCGAAATCAACAAAATGCCGGCAAAAGGCATCCGCAAACTGGCGGTGGTAACGCCTGCATTCGTCTCCGACTGCCTCGAAACGCTTGAGGAAATCGCGATGCGCGCCAAAGAGGAATACGAAGAGAACGGCGGGTCGGAATTCAAGGCCATTCCCTGCCTGAACGACCGCGACGACTGGTGTGCGACCGTAGCGAAATGGTGCAACGACTGGGCGGCATCCGGCGTTGCCTGACGTAGCGGATTATTTGGTATTTTTGAACATACGGCCCGTCGCCGCTTCCGATTATGGACTATAATTACATCAAATCCCTCCACCTCATCTTTGTAATCACCTGGTTCGCCGGCCTGTTCTATATCGTGCGGCTTTTCGTCTATCAGGTCGAGGCCGCTTCCATGCCAGAGCCAGAACGGGAAATCCTTCGGAAGCAATACAAAATCATGGCCTATCGGCTATGGTATATCATCACCTGGCCGTCGGCGGTGCTGGCTACGATTTTTGCGGTGACGCTGCTTTGGATGATGCCGGCCTGGTTGCAACAGGGGTGGATGCACGTGAAACTGGGCTTCGTGCTCTTGCTGTTTCTCTACCATTTCCAATGCCATCGTATTTTCAAGCAATTGCAGCGAGATGACGTCCGGCACTCCTCGAATTTTATGCGGCTGTGGAACGAAGGCGCTACCATCATCCTGTTCGCCGTCGTCTTCCTGGCCGTGATGAAAACCGCCCTCGATTGGGTATTCGGCGTGGTCGGAATTATCTTGTTCTCCATACTCATCATGCTCGGATTTCGTTTTTACAAACGCATCCGCGAACGAAACGCCCGCCCATGAGGAAGGTGAGGATCAGGCGCGTCTCCCTTCGCATCCGGATCTTTCTTTCTATGATCCTGTTGACGCTATTGGCGTCGATCCTGATGGCGTCGATATCCATCATCCAATTCCGGAAAGAAGCCCGGGAATACCACCAGGAACGCCTTGAGCGGAAAGAAAACGCCATCAAGGCCCACATCAATTACATCCTTTCCACTACCACTTATCCGCTGAACGAGGCCAACCTGTCGCTGATTTTCAAAGACCGGGTGCACGAACTGGCCGACATCCACAGCACCCAAATCCGGATTTACAGCCTCAAAGGACGACTGGTGAGCACCTCAAAAGGGTCGTTCTCAATCGACTCGATAGAACCTCCAATTTCCGAAGAAGTGCTGCGCTCCCTCTCAGCCTCTCCGGATAAACGCTACGCGGCGCCTGATGCCGTTTCGGCCGAAGGCAAAAAATACCGCTCGTCGTATAGCCAGATCAAAGACCTGAAGTTCAAACCGTTGGGTATTCTCAACCTTCCTTATATCGAAGACGACGGCTATTACGACCAGGAATTGAAGAACTTTCTGGTGACGCTGGGTCAGGTCTATAGTGTGATGCTGGTCGTGGCGTTTATACTGGCGTATATACTGTCGAGTTTCATTACGAAATCACTGAAGTCGATTTCAGCGAAAATCATGATCACCGGACTCAACCAGAAGAACGAAAAGCTCGATGCCGGCGACAGCACGCGGGAAATCAGCCTGCTGGTGAATGCCTACAACGACATGGTCGACAAGCTGGAGGAAAGTGCGTCGAAACTGGCGCAGGGCGAACGCGAGCAGGCGTGGCGCGAAATGGCGCGACAGGTGGCGCATGAGATCAAGAACCCGTTGACACCGATGCGACTGACCGTGCAGAGTTTCCAGCGGAAATTCGACCCGAATGATCCGGAAATCCGCCAGAAGCTCGACGATTATTCCCGAACGCTCATCAACCAGATCGATACGATGAGTGCCGTCGCTTCGGCCTTCTCGAATTTTGCGTCGATGCCGGCCCAGCAGAACGAAACGCTGAATGTGGTCGAAAACGTCGACCTGGCGCTTGATATCTTCAACGAAGAATACGTGCATTTCCAGGCCGAAGAAGCCCGTATCATCATCCGGATGGACCGCACGCAACTCATACGCGTCATTACCAACCTGGTGAAAAACGCCATCCAGGCCATTCCGGATGAACAGGAACACAAGTCGGTCGTGGTGACAGTGAAACGCGACGGCGACTACGTCCTGATCTGCGTGGCCGACAACGGAAGAGGCATAGCCGAAGAACACCGCGAGCGCATCTTTGAGCCGAAGTTTACGACGAAGAGCAGTGGCATGGGCCTCGGACTGGGGATCATCCATAACATCATCGAAAATTATAAAGGAACCATTACTTTTGACACCGAAGTAGGGAAAGGCACCGTTTTCACGGTCTCGCTCCCGCTTGCCAAAACCTTATAACATGAGCTACCAAAACCTTCTCGTCGCGTCCGCCGACGGCATTGCAACCATTACTATCAACCGTCCGGAAAAACTCAACGCGCTGAACAAAGCAACGATTGCCGAGCTCCACGACGCCCTCGAAGCGGCCTCAAACGACGCCTCCGTGAAGGTCATCATCCTTACGGGAAGCGGTGAAAAAGCCTTCGTCGCCGGCGCTGATATCTCGGAATTCGCCGATTTCTCCGTCTCGCAGGGCGCTGAATTGGCAGCAAAAGGCCAGGAACAGTTGTTTGATTTTGTCGAGAACCTGTCTAAACCGGTAATCGCAGCTGTCAACGGATTTGCGTTAGGCGGTGGGCTCGAACTGGCAATGGCCTGCCACTTCCGTGTCGCGTCTGACAATGCGCGTATGGGCCTTCCGGAAGTGTCGTTGGGCGTCATCCCGGGATATGGCGGCACGCAGCGTCTTCCGCAATTGGTCGGGAAAGGCCGCGCGATGGAATTGATTATGACCGCAGGCATGATACAGGCGTCCGAAGCAAAAGAGTACGGACTCGTCAATCACGTCGTACCGCAAGCCGAATTGTTGTCGTTTACCGCCTCGATTGCGCAGAAAATACAGAAGAACTCACCGACAGCCATTACGCAGGCCATACAAGCGGTAAATGCCAATTTCAAGGACGGCGTCAACGGATTCCAGACCGAAGTCGAACTGTTCGGGCAATGCTTCGGAACCGGCGATTTTAAGGAAGGTACTACGGCGTTTTTGGAAAAGAGAAAGCCGGATTTTCAAGGAAATTAAGCCTGCCACAATAAGGCCGCTATACGTAAAAGAAACCGGAACACAGGTCCCGGTTTTTTTTATTCCATAAACAACGCCTTCAACTCAGTAGCGTCCGACGCTTTCATTTTACCGGCCAGCACCAAACTAAGCTGCTTACGACGTAACGCGCCGTCAAAACGCTGTTTTTCGAGGTCGGTTTCCGGGATGATCGGCGGTACTTCGACGGGACGACCCGTATCATCGACGGCCACAAAGGTATAGATGGCTTCATTCGCCTTGGTGCGGCTGCCCGACTCGCGGTCTTCGATCCAGACATCGAGGTAGATTTCCATCGAACTGCTGAAACTGCGCGATACTTTCGCTTCAATCGTCACAACACTTCCCAGTGGAATGGTGCGGTTGAAAGCCACGTGGTTGACCGATGCCGTAACGGTAATGCGGCGGGAGTGACGGCGTGCGGCGATACTGGCGGCGCGGTCCATGCGCGACAGCAGTTCCCCGCCAAAAAGGTTGTTTAATGGATTCGTCTCACTCGGCAGCACCAGGTCAGTGATAACGGTAAGGGATTCAGAGGCGTACTTTGGGCTCATGGTATCTTTTTCATTTGGCCTTTCCGTAGAAAGACGCGGCAAAGATACGGCATAAAAAAATCCCGTCAAGCGGGATGTCAGTGTCGTTTCGTGACGAGCAGCCAGGCCTCGCCTCCGTGTTGTTTCCGGATGGTATCGAGTGCCGCCTGTGCTTCCGACAGGGTCGCATAACTGCCATAACTCACCGGATACAAGCCTTTTCGCGTGGGTTCTAACCTTTCTGCGGCAAACCCCTGGGCTGTCAGTTTTTCGAATACCCGTTGCGCGTTGCCTTCTTCACGGAAAGCGCCTGCCACGATGTGATAGGGTTTCCAGGTTTTTTCAACAGGCAGCACCACATTTTCAAGCGGCGTCTCAAGGAAAAAAGTAGCTTGTTGGATACGGTTGCCTACTTCCTTCTGGACTTCCGCCTGTACGATCTCCGTCTCCTTCGCAATACGATCCTGGTAGTAGCGGTTGCCGAAGAATCCGGACGTTCCGAGTCCGATGGCGAAAATAGCCGCATACTTCAGCCATTGACGGCTTTCGGTGCGCTGTGGCACGAGCACGAGCGGCTCTTCTTCTGCAACATCTTCCCCTACGACCGCAAGAACCTCGCGACGGATAGCAGGTGACACAAAAGAAGACAACCCGAAGGCGCCGGTGAAATAATTCACCTGCCCGGCTTCCTCGAATACCAGATTTCCTTCCGCGTTTACGGAAAGGACACCAATATTCGGCAAGGTCAGCCGACGTTCTGCAATCAGGGCATCCCTCCAAACGGCCACATCCTGGGCGATACGATCGAGCGCATCGTCATACGACAGTCGTTCCGCGCGCGCTACATGACTCGCCAACAACCCATCGTTATTCTTCAATAATGGATTGAACGAAAGTACCTTTGCCGGCGGAAAAAAAGTATGGGCCGCTTCATCCAGCCGGGCGGGCTTCGTCTCGGTCAGGAAAGCCCCGAAACCGGGTATTCCGACACATTGGTGACGGTAGAGCAACTGTTCGATGTGGCGTGCGGTATTCATGAAAACAAAGGTAAAGATTCACGCAGGCTATGGAAATTTTATCAACAGATTTTATCAACAACCGGCATTTTTCCCTACTTTTCGGCTTCTTTATTTCTATATGCGCCATTCAGAATTACTTGCCCTGCTCGCGTTGCAGAACGTGGAGGGCGTGGGCGATGTCATCGCCAAAAAGCTTATTTCGCATTGTGGAAGCGCCGAAGAGGTCTTCCGTGCCAAATCGTCCACTCTGTCCCGAATCGACGGCGTTGGACCCTCCCTAGCCGCGAAAATTAGAAATAAACCTCCACTCGTTCAGGCGGAAAGAGAAGCGGCTTTTATCGAAAAAAATGCGATTTCCGTCCTTCCGTACTATGACGAACACTACCCCGACCGATTGAAGCACTGTCTTGACGGTCCGCTCCTGCTTTTCGGGTCGGGCGTCACCACCCTTAGGAACCGCCACGTGATCAGTATCGTCGGCACCCGGCAAATTACACCGTATGGCGTCGACTGCTGCAAGCGCCTCATTGCCGACCTGGCGCCATTGGATCCAGTTATCGTGAGTGGTTTTGCCTATGGCGTCGATATTGTCGCGCACCAGGCGGCCCTTGAGCATGGCTTACAGACGATTGGTGTGTTGGCGCACGGCCTCGACCGCATCTATCCCGCCGCACACAGAAAGTACTGGGAGAAAATGAAAGTGACCGGCGGCTTTCTTACCGAGTTCCGCAGCGGCAACGATCCCGAACGGGAGAACTTCGTCAAGCGCAATAGGATTGTGGCGGGTATTTCTGAAGCGACCATCGTCATTGAAAGTGCTGAAAAAGGAGGCTCGCTCATCACGGCCAATCTGGCCAACGATTACAACCGTGACGTATTCGCCGTTCCGGGGCGTATTACCGACAAGTACAGCCAAGGGTGTAACCTCCTAATCAAAACCCAGCGGGCACACGCCCTCACCTCGGCCGCCGACCTCATCTATCTGTTAGGATGGGATGTTGCGGCAGCGCCAAAACCCGTGCAGAAACAGCTTTTTGTGACGCTGGAAGGCGACGAAAAAACGGTCTATGACTTCCTGGCGGGCAATGGAAAGGAGTTGCTGGATATCATTGCGCTCGAGTGCGGATTCCCCATCCACAAAACCTCTTCCCTTTTGTTGGGAATGGAATTGAAAGGCGTGGTGCGTCCGTTGCCTGGGAAGCTCTTCGAAGCGGTTTAGAGGTAGCCTAGTTTATGACGTACGCGGGCCAAAACCCCGTCTGCAATAGCGCCCGCCTTTTGGGCGCCTGCAGCTAAAACGCGGTCGAGTTCGGGGAGGTTATCCATATAATAACGATAGCGCTCCCGTTCGGTTGAAAACTTGTTCAGAATCAATTCGTATAAGGCCGTCTTCGCGTGTCCCCATCCGAAATCCTGGGTTTCGTTGGCATAACGTATACGCATGGCAGCCACTTCTGCCTCAGAGGCGAGCAGTGAATAGATCGCAAATACCTTACACGTATCCGGGTTTTTCGGCGCTTCCAGGGGCGTACTGTCGGTTACGATGCCCATTACCTGTTTTTTCAAGGCTTTGTCGTCGAGGAAGATGTTGATGATGTTGTTCGCCGACTTACTCATCTTTCCGCCGTCGGTGCCTGGCACATACTGTGTAGCTTCCCGAAGCGAAGGTTCCGGCAACACGAAGGTTTCCCCCATCTGGTGGTTGAAACGCGACGCCACATCACGGGTGATTTCGATGTGTTGCAACTGGTCTTTCCCTACGGGCACGAATTCGGCATCATACAAAAGGATATCCGCCGCCATAAGCATCGGGTAGGTGAAAAGTCCGGCGTTCACATCACTCAAACGATCTGCTTTGTCTTTGAAGGAATGCGCCAGCGTGAGCCGTTGATACGGAAAGAAGCAGCTCAAATACCATGACAGTTCCGCCGTTTGCGGCACATCCGACTGGCGGTAAAAGGTGACCTTTTCAGGATCGAGTCCACAGGCCAGCCAAACAGCCGCCGTGCTATAGGTATTGGTGCGGAGTGTTTCGGCGTCCTTGATCTGCGTCGCAGAGTGGAGGTCGGCGATAAACAGGAAGGATTCGTTCTCCGGATTCTTGGAAAGGTCGATAGCCGGCAGGATAGCGCCAAGCAGGTTGCCGAGATGCGGTGTTCCGGTACTTTGGATACCGGTCAGGATTTTAGACATGGTATTGTAATTTTCGTCGTCCGCACACACGTTTGCGCGGGAGATGCCAAAGTTACCGCTTTCCCCAAACATTTGGAATGATTGCGTACTTTTGGCGGTATGCGTATAGTCAAGGTTATTTTCTGGGTGTTATGGCGCGTCTGGTTTTATATACTGGTATTGCTTCCCATAGTGGCCTTCCTTCCGTTTTTACTGATTTCGATTTCCCGCGAGCGATGGTATCCCTACTTTTTCGTCATGGCCCGCATCTGGGGGAACTTTATTTTATACGGCTGTGGGTTTTGGTACCGAACGGAAGTCGAACAACCGCTCGTTGACGGCAAAAGCTATATGTTCGTAGCCAATCACACCTCGATGACGGATATTATGCTGATGCTGGCCATCATTCGGCATCCGTTTGTGTTTGTAGGGAAAAAGGAACTGGTGAAAATTCCGCTATTTGGGTTCTTCTACAAACGCACCTGTATCATGGTCGACCGGAGCAGTACCAAAAGCCGGATGGAAGTGTTCGAACGGGCGCAGAAACGCCTTAACCAGGGACTCAGCATCTGCATCTTCCCGGAGGGAGGCGTTCCGCACGAATCGGTTTTACTCGACGATTTCAAAGACGGCGCGTTTCGCCTGGCCATTGATCATCAGATCCCTATCGTACCCATCGTTTTTCCCGACAACAAAAAACGCTTTCCTTTCTCGTTCTTTGCCGGCAGTCCGGGTGCGATGCGGGCGAAAGTACTCGCGCCCATCGAAACGGCAGGGTACACACAGGATGATAAAAAGGCCCTGCGGGAAGCAACCCGCGAACGCATCCTTTCTGAACTCGTGCAAATGGGCGCGACCTAAACCGTATTAGCGTCGTATTACTTTTACAAACTTAGTGATTCCTTCTGCATTCGTGACCTTCGCCACGTAACACCCTGACGGCCACTGTGAGCTATCGATCGTCAACCGTCCTGCCGAAGAGGCCTGCAAAAATTCCTTCCCCACCAGGTCAAATATCCGGACGGAGACGCTGGCTGATCCGGGCCAAGAAAACGTAATCTCGCCTGATGTTGGGTTCGGAAACACCTGCGCGGATTCCAAAATTGGGGTATCCGTTGAAAGCAGTTGAAAAGACGCCGTCACGATACAACCGTTCACGTCCGTGACCGTTACCGCGTAAATGCCCTGCTGGGTTGCCTCAATCGCGGGTCCGGACACATTCGGAACGGTTCCGCCATCAAACGCCCAAACATAGCTGGCGTAGCCTGGTGTTGCCTGTAATGTCCCATTGGCGTACTCAAATTCCACTACTGGCAGCGCATAAATCGTAATCCCGACCGCACTGCTGCTTACGGGAGCTTGTGTCGTAGAACAGGCGGCGTTGCTTGTCATCGAAACGCTTACCTGGTCTCCGTTGACCAACGTATTGCTAATAAATACCGAAGAATTTGTGCCTGCCGGCTGACCATTTACGTACCATTGGTATGAGGGGCTTGAGCCGCCGAACTCGGGATTGGCGGTAAAGGTGAAGGCCGCTCCCGGGCAACCCGAGGCTGTGTCCGACGTGATGGAGACCGAAGGGGTACAGGAATTCTGCACCGCGCCGTAGACGCAGATGGAAAACGTGTCGGTGCTAAGGTTGGCAGCCGCATTGAATACACGTACAAAGTAGGTATTGCCGACGATGAGATTGCTAACCTGTGAAAACTCCGTAACTCCACCGCCACTACCATTAACGCACAGAAGTGATGTTCCGCCACAGGCATCGAGTACCTCGAAAGCGACGTTCGAGTTGCCGGTCGGGTCCACCGAAATCGCATAGGTTCCAATCGTCGCCGTGAACGAGTACCAAACATCCTGTAAGCTGTTGCCGGTGCAGGTGGCGCCTGATTCCATTTCGGCACCTGCAAAGGTTCCTGTTATACCGTTGCAGGTCGTCCCTGGGTAAAGCGTTCGGGCATTGCTGCAAAAATCATTCGATGGCCTGGGATAGCTCTGTGCGCAAATGGTAAAAGTAGAGGTGGAAAGACCACTGCTGGCGTGAAAAACACGGACATAGTAGGTTTGCCCAATGGTAAAGGTGCTGTTGAGAT
>DATGXZ010000049.1:0-3743 GCA_035298445.1 Flavobacterium sp. | reverse complement strand
ACATACAAAATGCTGCGACATAAAAGAAACGACTTTTGGGTCGGTAAACACCTCGGCCTTCATTTTCTTGCAATGCGGACACCAGTCGGCATACAGCATATAAAACAAAATCTTATTCTCTGCCTTTGCCTTTGCCATGGCGGCTTTGAAGCCGTTTTCCTCGAAAACGAGTGTGTTCTGTGCCGTCGCAGAAAGCGCGACCAACCATAAAAGCAATAAGGTGCGTATCGTATGCATCGTTAGGGAAGCCATTTACGCAAATATAATGGATTTACCGTCAACCGAAAGGCTTTGGATTGGAAGAACGACGCACAATCCGTACCTTTGCGAAACGTGATCGCTACATGATACAGTACCCTAAAATTCCCTTGGCACAAAGCATACTCCAGATTTGCCTGGCTGAGGGACTTACCGACATTGTCATCTCGCCGGGTTCGCGGAATGCACCCTTGACGATTGGTTTCGCCGGGCATCCCGAATTCCGCTGTTTCAGTATCGCCGACGAGCGGTGTGCTGCTTTCTTTGCGTTGGGACGGGCGCAGCAACTCCGAAAACCGGTGGCTGTGGTATGCACTTCCGGTTCGGCACTTTTGAATTATTATCCCGCTTTCGCGGAAGCGTTCTACAGTGAAATTCCCCTGGTCGTCATTTCCGCAGACCGCCCACACGATAAAATCGACATCGGCGACGGACAAACCATCCGCCAGGAAAATGTCTTCGCCAACCATTCCCTTTATAACGCCAACCTGACGGAAGAAGCGTCACGCGACAACGATTTCCTCATTACACAGGCAATCCGTACGGCCATACAAAGAAAAGGTCCGGTGCATATCAATGTTCCGTTCGAAGAGCCGCTCTATGAAACGGTCACGTCCCTAAGCGTACAACCAGCGGTGTTTGAGAAGGAAATCCTGGCAGATACAAAAGAAGACCTGACGGATTTTGTGGCAATTTGGAACGCTTCAACACGAAAACTCGTGCTGGCGGGTTCGGATGAACCCAACGTGTTGAGTCAGGAAGTGGTCGACTATCTCGCTGCGGATCCGTCCGTGATGGTGATGACCGAAACCATCTCCAACCTCCACCATCCGGATTTTGTAGCCGACATCGATGTCTTCATCACGCCATTTGACCACGACCAATTTGAAGCCTTCCGACCCGACATCCTCCTGACCTTCGGTGGCATGGTCATTTCGAAACGCGTAAAAGCATGGCTGCGGAAGTATCCGCCGAAACACCATTGGCATGTCGACACGCTTCGGGCGTATGACACCTTTGGGGTGTTGTCGCATCATTTTGTCCTGTCTCCGCAGGCGTTTTTCGACACCCTGAAAGCGCAGTCGCTGCCCGTTGAGAGTGACTATCGTGCGCGGGCAATATCCCTGGCCACCTATCGGGATACGCAGCGTAAGAGATTCATGAAAGATTGTGCATACAGCGATGTAAAGGTCTATGAAACAGTGTATAGTGTCATTCCTTCTGATTCAATACTTCATATAAGTAATTCAGCCGCGATTCGCTATTCGCAGTTGTTTCCGGCTCCACCTGAAGTCGCCATTTATTGCAATCGCGGTACCAGCGGAATCGACGGCAGTACGTCAACCGCCATCGGAGCCGCGACGGCAGCCTCGAAACGCGTGACGTTGGTGACCGGCGACATCGGCTTCTTTTACGACAGCAATGCGCTTTGGAACCAATACATCCCGCCACACTTCCGTATCATCCTCATCAATAATGGCGGAGGGGGCATTTTCCGGATCCTTCCCGGTCATTCCGAAACGCCGCTATTCCATACCTATTTCGAGACGGCCCATTCGCTGACGGCCCGCCATTTGGCAGCGATGTACGGCTTTGAATACCGCGCCGCCTGTAACGAAGTATCGCTTCAGGAAGCACTCGACGGCTTTTTCGATGATCAAGGCGTCCCGGCTCTCCTCGAGGTCTTTACGCCCGGTCACGAGAACGACAAGGTGCTGGCGGCCTTCTTCAAAGCCTTGGCATAACGCCACAAAAAAAGAGCCCGGAGGCTCTTGATTCGATGGTGGTTGTTCGTTTACGACTGTTCGTCTTCCGGATGCGGTCCGCGGTGGAACACTTTCTCTTTAAGGAACGAAATCGCTTTGCTCAAACCCGATTGGATCGAGTCGGAATTCTTCGCGATAAGGCTGGTGGCCGCTGTTTGGAATAGCGTGCCGGCGATGGCCATAAGCGGGCTGCGGGTGACGGAATTGAAAAGTACTTTCTTCAATAACCAGCCACTGCCGATGCCGATGGCGACTTTTCCGAGGCCACTTTTCAGCGCCTCTCCGGTTTCACTTCCTTCACCTAAAACGCTTTTCAGCAGGTTCATCGGATGTAGGGCCTCTTTGGCTGCCTCGAAGTCTGCCTTTAACGCGATCAGGTCGTCCTGGCGTTTCATCTCGAGTAACGCAAGGTTGTCGTGCAGTCGTTGGGTGGGAGTATACCTTTTCATGATTCAGTTTCGTCGTTTTCGTCGAGCAGGTTCGAAATCACGGCATCTTTGATCGGTTGCTTTATCCACGGTTTGCGGAAGGCATAGACCAATGCCACCAAAACCAGATAGAAAAGGGCAACGATAAAGAAACCGGCATACGAAGCGCCTACGCATTCGCTAAGGTAAAGTGCCAGCCCAAAGTTCAGCATCAGTATGATCAAAAGGGCGAGGAAAACAAATACAAGGCGGAGTGCGAGAACGGAAACAACATCTGATACTTTATCTGTTGCTTTCAGTCGGGCGATTTCGATGTTGGTCCGGACATAGGTTTCTGCCTTTCCGGCCAGCGATTCCCATATCGTTGCTTTTTCTTCCATAAAAGGGCAGGTTATGGTTATAGGTTCGACGCGTCGTTTACGACGTTCCGCACATTTCGGTTGGCTTCAGCCAGACGCGCACGTCCTTTGTCGGCCAACTCTTCCGCTTCCGCAGCGGCTCCGTCAAGACGGTCGGTCACACTGCCAATGAAATCGTTGAACTTATTTTTCAGGTTGTTGACGTAGTCATCGCTTTTGCGACTGATTTTACGACGGGTTTCGGTTCCTTTGTCAGGTGCAAACAGGATACCGAGCGCGGCACCGGCGGCAACACCGGCCAAAACGCCTAATAAAACTCTTCCAGTACTCATAATGATTGAAGATTTAATGGATAAATATAATGCTTTTTGTGGGCTCAGACCACGCGATCACCGCGGATCAGGCGAAGGACGATGGCAATGACAGCAATCACCAACAGGATGTGGATCAGGCCGCCCAGGTTATAGCCGACATAACCAATCAGCCAGGCAATCACCAGGATCACCGCAACGAGGTAGAGAAGATTTGACATAGTGTGGATTTTTTATGGGTTCGTATAACAAACAGGCGATCTGTTTTTAGGGTAGGGATTACCGGACTATTTCAATCCGTCACGCACTTCTTCCGCATGTTGAAGGTGCAGGCGCAGGCCCGGCAGCATTTTCGTAGCCCAGTTCCGGACGTCGGCGTCTGCTGCGTCAGTAGCCGCTTTTTCAAAGGCAGAGATGGCATCTTTATGGCCTTCTACCATTTTGTCAGCATAGTCTTTGTCGAAATCCGCCGTTTCCTTTTCCTGGAATTTGGTCAGTGTTTCCTTGCTATCCTCAGTCGGGCTTTCCGGAATGGAGATGTTCTTGGCCATTGCCAACGCTTTCAACTCGTCAAGCGCTTTGGTGTGCTCGGCTACCATCATTTTTCCAAGATCTTTCACA
>DATGXZ010000048.1:0-7275 GCA_035298445.1 Flavobacterium sp. | reverse complement strand
ATGAGGAACTCGCTTCGGCGGTTCATCGCGTGTTGTTCTTCGGTGCAGGCCTCTTTGCAGTCGACCTTCGGTTCGCTCTCGCCATAGCCCTTGCCCGAGATGCGCTCTTTGGAGATGCCTTTCGAGATGACATACGCCACCGTAGCCTTCGCACGACGGTCAGAGAGGTCGAGGTTGTATTTGTCGGAACCGCGATTGTCGGTGTGCGACTTGACCAGTATCACCATGTTCGGGTTGTTGCTTAGCACCTGTACGAGCTTGTCAAGTTCGAAGGCGCCTTCCGGGGTGATGTTGCTCTTGTTGTATTCGAAGAAGATGTCTTTGAGGATGATTTCGGTTTCGGTCACGATCACATCGATCGGGTTCAGTGCCGCCGCTACCTCTACCTTGCCGCCCTTGTTCTTATCGATGCCGAAGGTGCCGCTCTCAAAGCCGTCTTTCATCGCCTGGACGGTGTAAGACTTGTTACACTCTACCGTGTAGACCACAGCTCCGTTCGAGTCAGAGTTGCGCGTCTCGATCACGTTCTTCTTATCGTCGAGGATCGCCACGCGGGCCCCATCAATCGGTTGGCCTGTCTTGGCGTTGGTTACCACCACCGTGGCCTCTACGCTACAGATAGGGTCGGCGATGTAGAGATCGTCACTACCCGAACGGTTCGAGGCCAAAAAGCCAATGTTCTGGGCCGTGTTGAAGCTGAAGGCGAAGTCGTCTTTCTCGCTGTTGACCGGTTTGCCTACGTTGGTAGCCTCGGCCGGTTTCTTGGTGTCGAAGACAAAGATGTCGAGTCCGCCAAGGCCCGGTTTGCCATTTGAGGCATAATACAGCAGTCCGTCGTCGGTAATCGATGGGAAGTTCTCCGAGCCTTCGGTATTGACCATCTTGCCCAAGTTCTCTGGCGTGCCGTAGGTGTCTCCGTTGATGGATACCTTCCAGATGTCGGAGCCTCCGAAGCCACCTGGCATATCCGATGAGAAGTACAGTGTCTTGCCGTCTTTGGAAAGGCTTGGATTACCCGTAGAGTATTCCTTGTTATTGAAGGGTACTTCCTTTACATTACCCCAGCCGTCGCCCGACTTGGTGGCTTTGTAGATGTAGACCTGTCCGCGGTTGAGTTTTGCGTTCTTTACCTTTCTGTCTTTTACATATTCCTTTTCCTTGAAGCTCTCCGAGGAGAAGTACATCGTCTTGCCATCGGCGCTTACCGTAGCCGGACCGTCGTGCCACTTGCTGTTGATACCCGTAATAGGGGTAGGTTCGGCATAGCTGCCATCGGCATTGCGCACCGCCTGGTACATATCCAGATACGGCTCATCGTTCCAGCCGTAGGTCTTGCGTGACTTGTTGCGGGCCGAGGTGAAGTAAAGGAAGTTGTCACTTGAGAGCACTGCGCCAAAGTCAGACTCAGGGCTGTTGATGGCCATTGTCTTTACGTTGAAGGCCTTGCTCTTGTCAAGAAGTTTGGGAAGGTAGTCCGGGTTCTTCATGAACTCCACCGCACGTTGGTCCGATGGGGCCATCGAGGCGAACTTCTTCATCCATTTGTTGGCCTCTTCATACTTGCCGTTCATCTTCAGCATCTGGGCATACTTGAAGTACGTCTCGGCATCCTGGGGTTCGTTGATGATACGGGCATACCACTTGGTGGCTTCCTTCGGGTTGAACATGTTGTAGTAGGCTTCGGCCAGTTGTTTATACACATAGCTGCTGCCTTTCTTCTTCTCCACCAACGATTCGTATTCCTTGGCGGCATCCACATACTCCAGGCGACGGAAAAGCTTATCGGCCGTCTCTGTGTCTCTGTTCTGTGCCTGCAACGAGAAGGCGGCAGCTAACACAAAACTGAATATAAGTGCTGTTTTTTTCATTTGTCGTGTTCAGGTTTATGTTAGAAAAAACGTGGTGAACGTGATACCTTCTTCGGGAAGTCAAGATCGAACAAAAGGATGATCTCGTGCGAAGACGTGGTAACGGTCTTGATATCCGAGATCACATGGTCATAGGCATAACCAATGCGGATGTTCGGGTTGATCGCATAGTTCACCATACCCCCGAAGCTGTCGTCTACACGGTAGGTAGCACCAAGCTCAAACTTCTCATTGAAGAGAAAGTTCGTCGAGACATCCAGCGACGTAGGGGCATCAAAGGCACCTTTCCACATCGCAAAGGGCTTGAACTTAACCGTCGAACTCAGGTTGAAAACATAACCACCGGTCAGGAAGAAGTGACGCGTCTCGCTGCCGAACTTCCGACCGTTGTAATCCAATTGTGTTGCCTTGAGCATATTCGGTACCGAAAAGGCCAAATAGTAATGGTCGGTGTAGTAGAACAAACCACCCCCGATGTTCAAATACACATTGTTGGTATTCTCCTGGAAGGCGTCATCGCTCGGATCGGGAAGGTTACCGTTGTTGATATCACTGTATAGACCAATACGCTGGAAGGTAGCACCCGCCTTCAAACCAAAGGCCAACCGGTGCTCGCCGTTCAGCCGAAGGGTGTAAGAGAAGTCCCCATAGGCATTCTGCTCCTCTACCGGACCGATCTTGTCCGATATCACAGAAAGACCCAAACCTACATTCCTGCCAACAGGCAAAGATCCCGAAAAAGTCGCCGTCTCCGGAGCACCGTCAAGGTTAACCCATTGCTTGCGGTAGAGAAGACCCATCGATAAATGGTCTTTCGAGCCCGCATACGCCGGGTTCATAATGTTCATATTATACATATACTGCGTATAGTGCGGATCCTGCTGCGCATAGAGACCCGTAGCACCCAGCAAAACGGCTAACGCCGCCAAATATAGTTTCTTCATCTGTATGGTATTTGTAGCCTGCCCATAAGGGCAGGCCTGAATTTAGGTTGCCGTTTATCTGTTGATGTAAATCCAGCCCGTCAGCTGGTCGCCTTCCGCCGTCTCTATAACATAAAAATACGTAGCCGATGGTAACGTCTCTCCTCCTGCAGATTGACCTCCCCACTGGTTGGTGTAGTTCGCATACTCATACACCTGGGTGCCGTAACGATTGAAAATCGTCAACTTACTGACATTATAACCACTCAGATCAAACGTGTCGTTCTTACCATCTCCGTTCGGAGAAATACCACGCTGGATGCCGCAGGCGATGAAGTTCTCGGTAATTGGCTGTATGGACTTACAACCATCAGGCGTTGTTACGGTAACCGTATAGGTTCCTCCTTCCGTTACACGAATAATCCACGGTTCGGTACCTGGCTGGAATGGCGCCGTGCCCGTCCACTCAAATGTCGCGGTCGCTGGGTCGAACGAGTTGTTCACCGGAATCGCCCGAATCAGGAACACATTGTTCTCGCAACTGTTGTCACTTCCAATGGTTACAGTCGTGTTGTTCTCACCAACGTTAACCGGGAACGGACCTGCCTGGCAACCCAAACGCTCGACTGTCAACTGATACGTTCCTACCTGATCGGCACTAATCGTAGCGCCTGTAGCGGTCGTTCCGTCTGGTCGGATCCATGTGAAGCTAACCAGCGGATCGTTGATGTCGAAATTATTGGCTGTGAATGAAACCAGAACACTCTGGTTATCACATATCGTATAGGGCTCTCCAACAAATGATACGGTATAGTCGATAGCACCCTCCGCGATTGCAAACGGCTGAGGTGCGGACGGACATCCATAGATATCCACACTTACTGTATAGTCGCCCGCTTCGTCAACTGGTAATACACCGGTTGTGTTGGTGACATCACCACCGCTTGGTCGTGTGAACGTATACGTGATAGTTGCACCGGCAGGTGGATTGGTCACAGTCGCCGTAACTGTACCGGTCTCATCCGGGCACAGCGGTGTATTACCGGTAACACTTACCGCCCATGCCGGCGTCGAAGTACCTACGGTGAACGGATAATCCGTGTCGCATCCTAAAATGTTTACATTAACATTATAATTACCAGGACCTGTAATAACAAACGAGTTGCTGTTGCTTACCACAGGCGTACCTCCCGGTGTCGTGTAAGTGTATTGTACCGGATCACCATTTGTATTATTGCCAATGTTTACCAATATGGTAGCCGATTCCGACGGACAAAGGGTTGCGGGCGCGTTAACAGATACCGTCCACTCTTCTGGATTCTCTATGACGTCGAATGCCTGGGTCGCAGTACAGCCTTGGTTGTTCACCAATACTGAGTACGAGCCGTAGCCCGATGCACCCACTACCGTGATCGACTGGCCTGTATCAGGAAGTGTGCCGGAAGGTCCTGTCCAAACATACGTAACCAACGTCGGGTCGAAATTACCGGCCACCGGCTGTACGGTCAGAGTGGTCGACTCGTCCGGACAAATAGCCAACTTACCTTCAACCGTAAACTGCGGTGTAAGGTCCTGTACCGTAAGGGTAAACGATGTTAACTGTTTACATCCTGTAGCGATGTTATCGATCCGCACCCAAATTACCTGGTCGTTGTTGCCGGTAAACGCGGCCGGGTCATCAATGTCGTTGACATTACCATTCGCGTCATCGGCATTCAGGAAGTAGGCAATCGTGTGGGTGCCCGGAGCAAACGGCGCCATGATGTTGTCCGTATTCTCTGTAAGATCGAACAAAGCAGAGCCGGACGCATCGCAATTAATCAGGTTGTCAGGTGTTCCTGGCAATTCATCCTGATAATACTCAATTGTTACCGTGTCGGTAGCCTGACAGGAAGAACTGTTGAACTGTGCTTTGATTGTATACGCACCCGGCTGTGTTACGGTGAGGTTTGGTCCGGTTTGGTCAGCGATCAAATCGGTACCGTTATACCACTCGAATGTGTAAAGTGCCGGATCAAGTCCGCTTTGGATCGTATATTCATCACCTACACAAATCGCATTACCATTGTCTACCGTAAGGTCGACCCCAAGATCGACATCGCCGATTTTAAAGTCCTGGATAAATACGGCCGAGTCAAATGCCGTGTCATTGTGGTCACCCACCACGAGCTTAATGTGATAGGTCACACCTGGTGTCACGGTTGAAGCAGCCACCATCGGCAAGGTCACCCCGTTAAAGTTTATCGGTGCACCAAGCGGGTTGATACCCCCAGCTCCGTAGAAACTACCGAAGTACTCTGGATTCACCGAGTTACAACCCGCATTGAACTGCTGGTCGCGAACGGTGAAGACGCAAACAGGGTCTGTCGTGCCTGGCACAACGGCGAGGTTCGTAGTCGTATTAGTAGTTGTGTCGGTCAGTAGGAACGCAAAGAAGTCACTGAACCCACATTGGAAATTTCCATACTCCTCAGAAGCAAAAATAAAGTCAAATTCGATGTAGTTCGTCAAGGGTATAAAATCGAACTCGAGCTTGGTTGCATCGTTGACCGTACCGCCTGCGCCGATATCATTGAGGAAGGCCTGTAGGTCAGCATCCGATCCGCCGGCATTCGAGTTGCTCTGAATATCGAGGTTTGGTCCTGGTGCCAAATTTGCGTTACCTGTACTGAGAACGATACCTTCGTCAAGGGTAAACTCTGATTCACCTTTGTTAAAGTAGCCAATACCATTTGTGTTCGATGACGTAATATTCGATACGAGAGCACAGTCGGAGTCGATAAAGACATCGGTGACCAACTCGGTAATCGTATACTGTGTTGTGCTGGTGATAATCGGTGGGAGGATCTTTCCGATACAAAGGTCAAACAGAATATCCTGAAGCGTATTGGTGGCCGAATACACCCGGATGTAGTAGGTGTTGTTGACCGTGAGTCCCTCGATGATCAACTCGTTCTCCGTACTACATTCCAGGAACGTCAAGGTCGAACAATCGGCATTTCCGGAATAAACCGAGAAATTGAGGTCGGTGTCGGTTCCCGTGATATTGATTAAGGAAATAATCTGCGACACGCTGTTAGCTGTGAACTGGAACCAAACGTCGTCGTCTTCCGTTCCGGCGCAGGTGTTACCTGGCTGCGGAGAAGCCGTGGCGCCCAATACCCATCCCGGTGTCGACTGCACGCATTCGAGTCCGTCGTTTACCACCGCTACCGTCGCGGTACCGCAGTTATCATTAGTGACATCAGGAGGTGTGGTGATACAAAGATCAAACGTCAAGGCATTGGTTTGCGTGTTACCATTACTGTATACGCGGATGTAATACACATTGTTAGGTGTAAGTGCATTCGCGATACTGACGTTCGGGTTTGAACAGTACAACTGCGTCATCGTCGAACAATCCGGTCCTGCCAGTGCATAAACGGTATGATTTACGTCGCCTCCACCGCCCACGACATTGCTAAGGGTAATGATATGGATTTCATTCGTGGCGGTGAACATATACCAGACGTCATCGTCCTCTTGTCCAGGACAGCCAGCCAATTGAGACGACAGGGTAGCGCCCACCGTGCTGCCCGACACATCGTCGACGCACTCACGGGTAGGGTTAACTGGCACGTTGATGGCTGCCGTACACTCGTCGTTCACAGGCTTGGTGGTGAACGTTTTTGGATTCAGTATCGTCCAGGTACTCACATCGGAATCCGAACATATCGCCCGAACATAATAGATGTAATTCGTTCCCGGAAGCAGACCCGTTACCGTGAAAGGCAGCGGCGCGTTCGCCACATAGTAATTATCTGTTGTATTGGTAGGGTCGGCCAAAGGCTGTCCGTTGACGGGAAGAGCGCCTCCAACCGGCACCACATATACTTCCCACTGTGTCTCCGATCCACCCGGGGTCCAGGTAAGTTCGACCGTGGTTTGGGTAGTGGCCGCGATGTTGACGTTGAGCGCTGTTGGCTTCGGACATGTCGGCGGATCACATTCTGTCACCGAATTCCAGATTACGGTTCCGGGTGTTCCGGTGCCAGGCTCATAGGTATAGATAATATCCGTGAATGGATTCTGCACGGTAAATCCGATTTCATCCGGAGCGGTTCCGGCGGTTTGCCAGAATACATCGAATGGGATGTCGTCGCAAAGTGAGATGTTAACCGTAGTTGGACCTGCCCCGTTAATCGTACCCCCTATTATAGGAGTAATCGGAATGCCGTTTTGGCGCACCTGAAGACGGGCACCGTTCCATCCATTTGAACCTAAATCGGTCAGGACGAACTTATACGTACACTTATCGGCAGCGTCGCAGGTGATGGTATTGAAGATAACCGGACCGGCCCACGTACTCTTATCGTCACCCGGACATACTGTGCGGATGTAGTAGTAGTAAATCGTCGCCTGGGTCAGACCTGCAATATTAAAAGTATACGGTCCTGGAGGTGCTCCAACCTGCGCCGCACTCACCGGATAGATGGTACCCACGG